>NZ_JBHXFA010000007.1:0-31765 GCF_042724175.1 Streptomyces sp. NPDC127084 | reverse complement strand
GGGGGCGCCGGCGGGGGGGCGCCCTCCGGCCGCCGGGGGGGGGGGGGGGGGGGGGGCCCCCCCCCCCCCGGGGGGGCCGCCCCGACTCCCGCCGGGGGAGTTATCCACAGACCTACGTGGCTGTCCGACCCCCGCCCCACAATGGGAACCCAAAGCAAGCACGGGAAGGGCCCGGAAAGGCGGTGACGGCCGCATGACCGTATGGGACGACCTGGTCGGCCAAGAGCGAGTCCAGGAGCAGCTGGCGGCGGCGGCCAGAGACGCCGATGCCGTCGTCACGGCGCACGCGGCGGGTGAAGCCCCGCCCGAGGTGTCCAAGATGACGCATGCCTGGCTGTTCACCGGCCCGCCGGGCGCGGGCCGCGACACCGCCGCACGGGCCTTCGCAGCCGCTCTCCAGTGCACCAGTCCGGACCGTGCGCTGGGCGGGGCACCGGGGTGCGGATTCTGCGACGGCTGCCACACCAGCCTGGTCGGCACACATGCGGACGTCGAGGTGGTCCGCACCGATCTGCTCTCCATCGGTGTGAAGGAGACCAGGGACCTGGTGCGCCGGGCCCAGTTGTCGCCCGCGGTCGGCCGCTGGCAGGTCATCGTGCTGGAGGACGCCGACCGTCTCACCGAGGGCGCGGGCAATGTGCTGCTGAAAGCCGTCGAGGAGCCCGCCCCTCGCACGGTATGGCTGCTGTGCGCGCCGTCCGTGGAAGACGTGCTGCCGACGATCCGTTCCCGCTGCCGCCATCTCACGCTGCGCACCCCGTCCGTCGCTGCGGTGGCGGACGTCCTGATGCGACGGGACGGCATCGACCCCGAGGCGGCCGCCGCTTCCGCCCGTGCCACCCAGGGGCACATCGACCGGGCACGCCGGCTCGCCACCGACGAGCGCGCCCGCGCCCGCCGGGCCGTCGTCCTCAAGGTGCCGCTGCGCGTCGAGGACATCGGTGGCTGCCTCAAGGCCGCCCAGGAGCTGGTGGACTCGGCGGCTGAGGACGCCAAGCAGCTCGCGGAAGAGGTCGACGTCAAGGAGACGGAGGACCTCAAGGCGGCACTGGGCGCGGCGGCGGGCGGGCGTATGCCGCGCGGCACGGCAGGCGCGATGAAGGAGCTCGAGGACCGGCAGAAGCGCCGCAGGACCCGCACCCAGCGCGACAGCCTCGATCTCGCTCTCACCGACCTGACCGGCTTCTACCGCGATGTGCTCGTCATCCAACTCGGCTCCGGGCTCCCGCTCGCGAACGACGACGTGCGGGACGCGCTCGACCGGGTCGCACAGAGTTCCGGCCCGGAGCGGACCCTGCGCCGGATAGAGGCGGTCCTCGCCTGCCGCGAGGCGCTGGACGCGAATGTGGCGCCACTGCTGGCTGTGGAGGCGATGACAGTGGCCCTCCGCGCAGGCTGAGGCGCCACAATCACCCAAACGGGGGGCAACGGGTACGAACCCCCGGTTGGCGGCTAGGCTCCCAGAATGGACATCAGGCATCGCGCCCGCCTCCGCATCCCCGGCATCCCCGGCCTCCCATTGCTCGCCTGCGCCGCGGCAGTCGGGATGCTGCTCTCGGGTTGCACCGGCAGCGTCCTCCCCGCGGGGACGTCCGAGAGGTCCGGGAGTCCGGCGGCCGCCCCGGCGGCCGCCCTCGAGCCGTACTACGGTCAGCGGCTCAGCTGGAGGGAGTGCGGTGTCCCGCGTTTCGAATGCGCCACGCTGAAGGCCCCACTGGACTACGCCGACCCGGGCGGGAAGTCCGTCAAGCTCGCGGTGGCCCGGGTGAAGGCCACCGGACCGGGCAAGCGGATCGGGTCGCTGTTGGTCAACCCGGGCGGGCCAGGCGGATCGGCCGTCGACTACCTCCAGGGGTACGCCGGCATCGGCTACCCCGCCCCGGTGCGCGCCCGCTACGACATCGTGGCCATCGATCCCCGAGGCGTCGCCCGCAGCTCACCCGTCGAGTGCCTCGACGACAAGCAGATGGACGTCTATACGCAGACCGACCAGACCCCCGACGACCAGACCGAGATCGCCACCCTGCGCACCCAGTACGAGCGCTTCGCGGCCGGCTGCCAGAAGCGGTCCGCTGCGGTGCTACCGCATGTCTCGACCGTCGAGGCGGCCCGTGACATGGACATCCTGCGCGCCGTGCTCGGCGACGAGAAGCTGTCCTACGTAGGCGCTTCGTACGGCACGTTCCTCGGCGCGACCTATGCCGAGCTCTTCCCGAAGCGGGTCGGGCGCCTGGTCCTGGACGGCGCGATGGACCCCTCGCTCTCCGCCCGAGAGCTGAACCGCGACCAGACCGCTGGATTCGAGACCGCCTTCCAGTCCTTCGCCGCGGACTGCGTAAAGCACTCCGACTGCCCCCTCGGCACCGCATCCGCCAAGGATGCCGCGGGCAACCTCAAGGGCTTCTTCACCAAGGTCGACACCGAGCCGCTGCCGACCGGCGACAGCCGCAAACTCACCGAGTCCCTGGCCACTACCGGCGTGATCGCCGCCATGTACGACGAAGCCGCCTGGCCCCAGCTCCGCGCCGCCCTCCGCCAGGCGGTCAACGGCGACGGCGCCGGCCTGCTGGCCCTGGCCGACTCCTACTACGAACGCGACCTCGACGGCAGCTACGCCAACCTGATGTACGCCAACGCGGCCGTGAACTGCCTCGACTCACCCCCCGCCTTCGCTTCCCCATCCGACGTCACAGCGGCGGTCGCCGACTTCGAGACCGCCTCCCCGGTCTTCGGCAGGGGCTTCGCATGGGCCTCCCTCAACTGCGCCTACTGGCCGACCCAAGCCACCGGCACCCCCCACCGCATCGACGCCAAGGGCGCCGCCCCCATCCTGGTCGTCGGCACCACCCGCGACCCTGCCACCCCCTACAAGTGGGCCAAGGCCCTCGCGAGCCAGCTCTCCTCAGGAAGGCTCCTCACCTACGACGGCGACGGCCACACTGCCTACGGCCGCGGCAGCGACTGTGTCGACACCGCCGTCAACACCTACCTACTCGAAGGCACCCCATCCCCGGCGGACAAGCGCTGCCAGTGATCACCGGTTCTGGTCAGGGGCACCCTGATTAACCCTGTAGACTTAGCGCCGCTGCTGATGCCAACCTGCTCCTGAGGGAACAGGCCTTTCGGCAGCTTGCCGCCTTAGCTCAGTTGGCCAGAGCAACGCACTCGTAATGCGTAGGTCTCGGGTTCGAATCCCGAAGGCGGCTCCACTCAAACCCCAGGTCGGATTCAATCTGACCTGGGGTTTTTCTTTCAGGTGGATGCGGCGACGGCGTCGAGGGTGGACCGCGTGCCTGTCAGCGGTCTCAGATCTGGTCCCAGTCGCGATTCAGAAAGGCGCCGAAGCGCTTCCGGTCCTGGCGGGGGTGTAGAGGTAGAGGCACATGGCTTACGGAGGGTTGGCCGCCAGTCGGCAGGCACCATTCGCGGCGCCCCCTGGCACGCCGGCTGCGGTCAGGCCAGCCACGCAGCCCTGCAGGTCACCGTGCACTCCTTGGGTACACGCCGTTGTGACGGCGCCCGAAACTGCGACGCCCGATTGCTGGACCATGTTCGTGCACGCCGGAATATCCGCTTGAGCGCTGGGAGCGGCGAAGGTCACGCCGCCGAGTACGAAGGTCAGTCCGGTGAGGACACCGGCGAAACGGGCCGACATACGCATGGACGGCACCTGGCTCTCCGGGAGTGGTCGGGACAGCGGATTCGACGGGCCCGACTCCCCGTGCCCGTCGGTTTGACAGGATCGCCCCTCCTCCATCCGACGCTAGAGCAGCCCGTCGAGGCGCGCACGTCGGCTTGGGGGCGGGGACGGTCCTCCCTTGCCATGGCCGAGAACTGGGCGGCCACGGGCTGCGTCACGGTTGGGATGGTCCTGCGGTCGGCCGGCTCATATGCATGGGCTTCCCGATGGTGAGTTGAGGGCATTCATGGGTCTAGAAATCACTCAAGGGGATGACGGTGCTTCTAGATCAACTGCCCGCGCTGATAGGGGTTGTCGTCGGCTCGGTGGCGTCCTACGCGACGCAGAACCTCACTGAGCGTCGTAAGTGGAAAAGACAACGCGACGAGAGATGGGATGAGAAGCGCTTTGAGACGTATGCCCGCTACGGCAACGTATTGAAGGCGCAACTTCGTATTGCTCAGCGCATCGGTGCAGGTCTTGGGTTCTCGGATGTGGTCGATCCGCTGGAACCGGCGGAGGGCTTGCCGCTGCTCGCCGAAGCGGAGTCCCTTCGCGGGGCTGAATGGGAGGCCGTGCTGTTAGTCGGAGACGCCGCAACGATCGCAGCGGCCCGCCGATGGCACGAAACGGTGTGGGGCATCGAACTGCTTGTTCGAGAAGGGCACGTAGAGGCCGAAGTGTGGACCAAGGCTCACCGGTTGGCCAGCGCGGCACGTGACGGCTTCTACCAGAACGCACGACGGGACCTCGGCATCGGGGGAGAGTCGCCCCCTTCCGGAGAGTGGCCGCGTGATTGGCGAGCCGAGCTTTCCGGCTGAGTTGCCTCAGGGCTACCAGCTGCCTGTACGCCATGCGTGTCGCCGGCCGCTGTCCGGGGCGCGTACGTCGAGTGATCCGCCCTCGCCAGTGACCTTGCCGGAGCCGGGTCGAGCGCAGGTCACAGAAGACTGCCCGGTAAGCGCCGGTCGTGGTGTTCCTCCTTCCCCTATGGCGATCACGGGACTTGGCCGGTTAGGCTGATAACTCCTCTATCTGTTCGGAGAGTTACTCCGGGCCGTAGCTGCGGGAGCGAGCGCAAGAACACGAGCAGCTACGGAGTCGACGGCGCTCACTGCTCGGAGAGTTGCTCCGAGGACCGCGCTGCGTGGGGTTATGAGCGATCCATTCGGGGGGCGCCGCAGCGGGTAGGGATGAGTCCTGACGCTGGGTCTCAGCAGGCCATCGGAAAGGTGGTCGAGCTGAGGCTTTCCCGCCGACGGTCGATCACCCACAGTGAAAGGGTGTCGACCGGTGCGGTCCTCGAATTTCGCCGTTCAGATGTTGTTGATCATCTTGGCGTTCGTTTCTTCTCTGCTCGTCGCCGTCGTGGCCGGGATGCTCTCACATGCCACCGGGACCACCCTGCCTGGTGCCGTGCTGTACGGCGGCGGAGCCTTCATCCTGTGGATGACCTTGTCCACTACGGTCTTAGCGGCCATGGGGCTCCTGGGCGGCGTTCGCGATGGAACAGATCGACGGCAGTGATACCGGCGCGTCCAGCCGCGGCCCCATCGCAAGCCAGCTCCCGCTTGACCCTGACACGTTGTCAAGGTTTCCACTGGGGTGCAGGAGGTGGTCCCGATCAACGTGATCAACGGAACCGCGCATCACGCCCGCGGAGTCAGTGCTCTGGGCGCCGAGGACCCGTCTTCGCGGCTTCAGGCGGCCCTGGCGCTCGGCTCCAACCCCGATCCCGGGTATCTGGAGACGCTCGTCGAGCGGTGCGCGGTCGAGCCGGACTTCTTCGTACGGGACATGCTGTCCTGGGCGCTTACTCGCCTCTCGCCGGAGATCGCGCTGCCCCGGATCCGCCGGGAGCTCGAGTCCGAGTGCGCTCAGGCCCGCAGTCAGGCGCTGCACACGCTCTCCAAGATCGGCGACAAGAACGTGTGGGTCTGGATCACCCGCGACTTGCTGCGGGACACAGACGACGAGGTCGCGCGGACCGCGTGGCGCGTCGCGGTCGCGCTTGTGCCCGAGGATCAGAAGAAGGACTTGGGCGATGAGCTGGTCTCGCAACTCGGCCGCGGCGACGGCGGTGTGCGGCTGAGCCTGAGCCGGGCCTTCGCCGACCTCGGCGACGTGATCAGTCCCGCCCTGGAGAAGGCGGCGGCGAGCCCCGACCCGGCGGTGGCCGCGCACGCCCGTGCCACCGAGCTGCTCCGGCAGAATCCGGAGACCGGTTTCGACGCGGCTGTCGAAGAGGCGAAGCGCATCGTCACACTGGACCCGGAACGAGCCGCCGCCGTCGGCGGCGGGACTTCGGAGGCGACCGAGAAGACGATGACTGGGACGACTGAGCCTGCTGAGGCCGCGAACGCCGAGGAGGCGGCGGATTGCTGATCGGGGATGTGGCCCGCCACTCAGGGGTGAGCACCCGGATGCTCCGGCACTACGACGCACTCGGGTTGGTGCGCCCGACCGGTCGTACCGCCGGGGGCTACCGTGAGTACACCGCCGAGGACGTGCGCAGGATCTTCCACGTGGAGAGCCTGCGGTCTCTCGGGCTCTCGCTCAAGCAGGTGGGGCGAGTGCTGGAGGACCCGGCGTCGACGCCGTCCGCCGTGGTCGGTGATCTCATCCGGTGGACGGAGGAACGGCTGGCGCGGGAACAGGAGCTGCTTGCGCGGCTACGCGTGATCGACGCGTCGGCGCCCGCCGCCTGGCAGGGCGTCCTGCGTATGGTCGAACTCATGCAGGGGCTCGACTCGAATAGCTCCGCGCGCAGGCATCAGGCTGTCCTGAACGCTCGGTCGGAGGGCGTGTCGATTCCCGCCGGGCTGCTGGCTGACGCTGTCCTGGCGGAATCCGACCCCAACGTCGCGGGCGCCCTCCGTTGGGCGCTCGCCCGATCGGGCGGGGACAGTGTGGCGACCCTGGCCGCCGGCGTGCACTCGGGGGACGTGGACATCCGACGGCGCGCGGTGCTGGCGATCACTGAGATGCCCGAGGGCTCGGATACGACCGCGGTGCTAGCGGAGGCGCTCGCGGACTCGGACACGACCGTGCGCAGGCATGCCGCTCTGGAGTTGGGCAGGCGTGGCATGACCGCAGCCGTGCCGGTACTCGTCGGCATGGTGGTCGAGGGCTCCCATGACGTCGATGCGGCGGAGGTGCTGGGAGCGCTGTCCCGGGACCATGGATGCGCGGGCCTGATCACGACCGCGCTGGCCGCCGAACTCGCCTCGCCCACTGCGGACTCCGCGATGCGGATACGCCTGGCCCAGGCCCTGTTCGAGCTTTCGGGGACGGCAGCGCGGGAGGCCCTGCGCCAACTGGCCCATGACGACGCCCGCGATGTCGCCCTCGTCGCCTCGGCCTTCGTCGGAGTTCTCGAAGCGCGGTCCCACGAGGGCCCAGGTGATGGGAGTCCTGAAAGCGCCTGACCGGTGGCGCTCGGAGGCCTTCCGGAGCCGGCCCGCCCGTCGGACCTGGACTCCTAGGGTTCCACCAGATCCATCCGACCATGGACGAGAACGGCGTCCTCCACTACGAGCAGGAGCAGCAGCCACCGGCGTGATCGGCGAAGCCGGCAGCCGATGAACCAGTGCGCTGATGAGATCGCCGTCCGAGGGTCGCGTATGTGGAACCCCTGCCGTACGGCGTGCTCGGCCCGTTCGCGGACCGACCGGGGTCCGGTTTCCCTTCAGACCTGGTGCCCGGGACGGTGGCGCGCCCATTCCCGCACCGCGGCACGCCGCGTCATTTCGCGTCCGAGTACCGCTCGACCACGGCCGTGGTGAACGGGAACCGCACCGGCGTCTCCCCGAATGCGATACGCCCGGCCAGCTCCCCAGCCGCCTGGATCGCCCGGACCACCTCGTCCGCCTCATCGGCAGGGCAGTGCACGATGACCTCGTCGTGCTGGAAGAAGACCAGCTCGGCGCGCATACCCGCGGTGGCTCTGCGCAGTGCCGCGAGCATCAGCAGCGCCCAGTCAGCGGCGCTGCCCTGCACCACGAAATTCCGTGTGAAACGGCCGCGTGCCCGGGCGTTGGTGGACGCGTATCCCGGGACGAACTCGCCGGGCGCGGGTGTGGGCCCTTCTTCGGCGGCGCCACCCTCCTGAGGGATGCCCGCCTCGTCGGCATCGCCGTCACCGGCTGCCCGGGGACTCGTACGGCCCAGCCAGGTGCGCACCAGTCTGCCCTCCTCACCCGCGCGGGCAGCGTCGTCCACATACGCCACCGCGAGGGGGAAGCGGCGGCGCAGCGCGGCAAGGTTCTTCAGGCCGTCCCCGCTGGTCTGGCCGTAGATCGCGCCCAGCAGCGCGAGCTTCGCATGGCCGCGGTCGCCGGAGAACGCCCGGTCGGACAGCCGGGTGTACAGATCGTCCGGGTGGCCTGCGACCTCCATCAGCCCCGGGTCACCCGAGATCGCGGCCAGCACCCGCGGTTCCATCTGGTCGGCGTCGGCGACGACCAGACGCCAGCCCTCGTCCGCGACGACCGCCCGCCGTATCACCTTGGGAATCTGCAGGGCCCCGCCGCCGTTGGTCGTCCACCGGCCCGAGACCGTGCCACCGGGCAGGTACTCGGGCCGGAAGCGGCCGTCCCGCACCCAGTCCTGGAGCCAGCTCCAGCCGTGCGCCGTCCAGATCCGGTACAGCTTCTTGTACGCGATCAGCGGTTCGACCGCGGGATGGTCAAGCCCCTCCAGCTCCCAGCGCCGGGTGGAGCGGACCCTGATCCCGGCCTGGGCGAACGCCTTGACCACATCCGCAGGCAGATCGGGACGCACCCGCCGCCCGAACGCCGCCGACACCTGGTCCGCCAGCTCCGCCAGCCGGCGCGGCTCCCCACCGCCCGCGTACCGCTCGCCTAGCAGCTCGCGCAGCACCTCCCGGTGCACATCCGCCCGCCAGGGCAGCCCTGCGCGGTGCATCTCCGCGGCCACCAGCATCCCCGCCGACTCGGCCGCGGTGAGCAACCGCATCCGTCCGGGATGCTCGGCGGCCCCATGTCTTCGCTGCTGTTCCGCGTAGACCTCCAGCAGCCCATCGAAGGGGACAGGCACCGGCTGAGGTTCGAACAGCGAGGACTGCGAGCCCGGTACGGCGGCTCGCAGCGGCGGATCGGGGGGCACGGGCGCGTCCCGCAACCGCGCCCAGGCCGCTGCGGCGGACCGGGGCTCACCGAGCCGCCCCTCGTGTCCCAGCAGCAGTGATTCCGCGTCCTCGATGTCGTAGCACCGCTCGATTCGGACACCGGATGCGAGCAGCCGGGGGTAGATCTCGGCGGTGGATCGCCACACCCACCGCCCCTCCCGCCCGACTTCAGGGCGAGCCCTGACCGCCGCCACGAGGTCGGGCTCCGCCAGCACCGGGCCTGCGGGCAGCCCGTCCTGGCCGAGGGGTACGAGCAGGGCCCCGCCGCCCTCGGCGGGCGCAAGTGCCCAGCGGTCGGTCATGGGTGCGAGTCTGGCAGCCGCCACTGACAATGCCGCTCGTGTGGTGACGTGCGCTCGTGTGGTGATGTGCGCTTGTGCGGCGATGTGCGCCCCAGGGGCGATGCCGCTCGTGCGGCGGTGATCCTGATGGGCGATGACACGGCGGACAGGTCCGGGCGATCAGTCGGTCATTCCCTCCGCACCTGAGTCCAGTCCCTCTGAATCCGAGTCGTCGAGCCTGCGCACCACCCGGGCCGGGTTCCCCACGGCCAGTACCCCTGCCGGGAGGTCCCTGGTGACCACGGCCCCCGCGCCCACCACCGTGTTCTCGCCGATCGACACCCCGGGGCAGACGATGACGCCGCCGCCCAGCCACACGTTGTCACCGATCGTGATCGGGTCGGCCCGCTCCCAGCCCGCTCGCCGCCGCTCTGCGTCCAGCTCGTGGATCGGGGTGAGCAGCTGGACGTTCGGGCCGATCTGGACATGCGCCCCGATGGTGATGGGCGCGGTGTCCAGAAAGACCGCGCCGAAGTTGACGAACGTGCCCGCGCCGATGCTGATGTAGCGGCCGAAGTCGCACTGGAACGGTGGGCGGACGCGCACGTCAGCGCCGACGGAACCGAGCAGTTCGGCCAGGATCCCGGCCCGGTCGGCGGGTGCGGCGCCCCCGTTCGCGTTGTAGGCCGCGCAGAGGACGAAGCGGCGCTCGGTGTCGGCGGCCAGTTCGGGATCGTCGGGGAGGTACCACTCACCAGCCAGCATGCGGTCCTTGTTCTCGCCCATGTCGCCACTCTAGGAGCCGGCCGCCAAGAGCCGGTCGGCGATCATGGGTGAGCGGGTGTTACTGAAGCTGCGGCCGGAGGGCTCCCGGCGCGGGGTGCTCAGCAGTTCGATATCCACAGGCTGTGGACAGCCGGGCGGGCTCACCTCCCCAGCGCTCGCGTAGGCTCATGAGACGTGAGCGGGGTGAACGGCGTGGACGCGGTGGCAGAGGCACTCGGCGGTGCGCTGTACGCCGATGGCGACGACGCACTCGACACGGGCGCGTCGCTGCTGGCAGCCGCGCCCCCGACCGCCGACGCGGAAGTGACCCGGCGGGGCGAGGAGTTCGTACGCCGTGCCTGGGAGCGCGGCTGGCAGCCGGCGGACCTCATACGGTTCACGCGCCGTGAGCTCCCGGAGACCCACGCCGTGCTGGCCGCCGGACTGATCATGAGCGAGACAAGGCGGTACGGGCAGGATCTGCCGCCTCGCTGGGCCGCCCAGCTCGCCGAACTGTCCGTCGTCGCGGCCGGAGAGACGCGGCCCGGAGACAGGTTCTCGCGGATGGCCACCGTGCTGGAGCTCTACCGGCTGCTGGTCCGGCTCCCCGCGCTCGAACCGGCGGGTCCGGTGCCCGGCGCCCCCTTCCCGCACATGCCGCCGACCGGCGACGAGCCCAGGATGATGGCCAGGATTCGCGGGCTGCTCGCCAAGGCCGAGGCCACCGGCTTCCCGGAAGAGGCGGAGGCGCTCACCGCGAAAGCGCAGGAACTGATGGCGCGGTACAGCATCGACGAGGCGCTGCTCGCGGCCCGTACCCACCGCGCTGACCTGCCCGGTGCCTGCCGTATCGGGGTGGACGCGCCGTATGAGCAGGCCAAGGCGATCCTGCTGGACGCCGTGGCGAGGGCGAACCGCTGCCGTGCCGTCTGGAACAGTGCCCTCGGCTTCTCCACCGTGGTCGGCTTCGAGTCCGACCTCGACGCGGTCGAGTTGCTCTTCACCTCACTGCTGGTGCAGGGCACCGCGGCGATGACCCGTGCGGAGGCCGCCCAGCGCGCGGGGGGCCGCAAACGCACCAAGACCTTCCGCCAGTCCTTTCTGCTGGCCTACGCGGACCGGCTGGGCAGCCGGCTCGCCGAGACCGCGGCGGGAGCCGAAAGGAAGGCCAGCGAGGCAGTGGGGGCGGAGGGCACCGGGGCGGCCGGGGTGGCGGCTTCGGTCGAGCCGCTGCTTCCGGTGCTCGCCGCCCGCGAGGTCGCGGTCACGGCGCATACCGAGCGGCTTTTCCCGCAGACCGTCAGTACGCGAGTGCGCGGTGCGAGCGACGCCGAGGGCTGGCACCACGGCAGGACGGCCGCCGACGCCGCCCGTATGCCGCGGTCGCAGTCGCCGTCCGCGCCCCCGGGCCGGCTGCCCCGTTGACAGCTCGCCGCATGTCTCCGCCCTGACCGGCTACTGCGGAACCGCGGATGCCACGGCCGTCGGCAGTCCCTTCGGTAGATCCGTGGGCATGCTCGTCGGAATGCCCGTCGGGAGTGTGGTGGGAAGGCCGGAGGGGAGCCCGCTGGTGTCGGTCTTGGTGAGGGAATCCTTGACGCCGCTCTCCCAGGAGACCACCACCGTCCTGGCGTCATGGGACTCGACCGTGCCCGCCGTGCGCTCGGTGTCGCCGTCCGCGCACTTGAGGGTCAGCGTGGGCTTGTCCGCGGCCTTGGCGAGCCCGGTGCAGACGCGCGGACCGGCGATCAGTGAGACCTTGTCGTCCTGGAACGAGAGCGCGACCATCTCGCTGCCCATGGCGGACCATGTGCCCTGGAGCGCGGTGAGATCGGCGCCGCCGGAAGTCCCACCCGAGCCGCCGCCTGTCGCGGCGCTCGGCGCCGGCGAGGTGTCCTTGTCGCTCTTGTCCGTGGTGTCGTCGCCGCTGCCGCAGCCGGTCAGCATGAGGGCGGCGGCGAGGCCGGTTGCGGCAAGTCCCTGACGTATGAGCGTGTTCACGATCGCGTCCCCCTGGTTGCGTGCAAGACCACAGCAAGCTACCAGTCGGCCGGATCGGACGGATCTGCGTCGTCCGTGGCACTCCCTCGTACCACGGGACGCACCGATGGAGCCGGGCCGGCGTCCGGGATGCGGGCCGGCATCCGGCGTATCGGTGTGGTGAGAAGGCTCCACTCGACGCGGTACGGCTCAGGCCCGCATCCGCGTGAGTAAAGCCGGGGTGTCCGTCCGTATGAGGACGGTGAAGTGCTCGTGCATCCGTCCGGCGTTCGTACGGAGTTTCGCTGACGGCGGGTCATGGATTGCGGGCTCCCGCGGTCGGGGGAGCTGATTCGGTGGCCTGCCCCGCGCGGAGCGCGCGGCGGGACGCGGGACGGGTGAAGCGGAACCGCGGCTGCTCGAACGGGAGCGGATGCTCCGACTCCGCCGGATGCGTCCCGATCAGTGAGCTACCGCGGGCGGCTCGAATGCCCGGAACCTGGATCCGAAAGGGCGTGGCGTGCGTCTCTCATCCAGCGGGTTCACATGAGCGCGCCACGCCGCGAGGCCGGTCGAGGGGAGTCCGCTTCAGGGGGGCGGGGTAACGGCGGCACCGTCCCGTGCACGTGCATGCTCATGCATCCGCATGTGAACAGAGCTATGATCCAAGACAGTTGACATCTGCACCTTTGTAACTCGGGAGCGTCCTGTGCAGCACGTGTACAACGGCATGGCGGCGACAGAGCTTCACGGGGTCGTCTGGCAGAAGAGTCGTCACAGCAACTCGCAGGGCGCGTGCGTGGAGTTCGCGAAACTCCCGGGCGGTGCCGTGGCGATGCGCAACTCGCGCTTCCCGGACGGGCCGGCACTCGTCTACACCCCGGCCGAGATAGAGGCGCTGCTGCTGGGAGTGAAGGACGGGGAGTTCGACCACCTGGTAGGAGGCCGGTTCGCGAGTCGGTGCGCCGACCGGCTCGACGGACCACTCGACGGCCGGTTCGACGGGCGTCTGGACACGCAACCCGCGTAGACCGCTGGGCGCACGCGCCCAGCCCCCGCGTCAGCACATCAGACGCGGGGGCTCAGTCGTTCGCGTGCCCGTCGCGGCTTTCGCGACTGTCGGCCCCGTCCGCCGCCGCGAGCCGGAACAGCGCCCATACGACCTTCCCGGTCACCTGACCCGCCAGCGGGTGCCAGCCCCAGCTGTCGCTGAAGGAGTCCACGAGGAAGAGCCCCCGGCCGCACTCGGCCGAGTCCTCCGCCTCGGATGCCACCGGGCTCTCCTGGCTGGGATCGCGTACCGCGCACACCAGCCGTCCTGTCCAGCGCATCAGATGCAGCCGCACCGGCTGGTCCTGGCCTCGTGGGGCATCCGCGGGCATGGCGTGCCGCAGGGCGTTGGTGACGAGTTCGGAGACCACCAGGGCGACGTCGTCGAAGCGCTCGCTGAGGTCCCATGCGGCGAGCGTCCTGCTCGTGAACGTCCTGGCGCCGCGTACCGCTTCATAGCGGGGTGGCAGAGCGCAGGAGGCCGAGCTGGAGGCGTTTGAGGGGTCGATCGGCGGAAGGCCCTGCCGTAACGGCTCGAGCATGGTCGATCCATTCGTCCCCATGCGAGGCACTCCCGGGAATCGCGGCTGTGGCGCTACAACACGAACAAGCACGAACGAGTACGCAGGTGCGCGAGCTCCATGGTTCCCAATGCCGTAGACAGATGCAAGGGCAGATGCACGTGCACGCGCCCGTCCTGTCCTGCCCCGTGCCGGTTCACTCCCGTTTCTTCTTGTGGGCTTCTTCCCGCCGTTCCCCAAAGGCCTCCTCTTTCCGTAATCGATTGAGTACGGGGTGGAGCGTTTGATGGCAGAATCCGGGACTCGGGGTGCGGGGGCTCCGCGACACAGCAGCGTTGGGAGGGTTGGTAGACGTGACGCCAGGGGAGTCCTGGGGGTACCCCCAGTCCGAAGGCTCCGGGGGTGGGTCGGTCGTGCGCCGCATCCTGCTGGGCTCGCAGCTGAGACGGCTCAGGGAGTCGCGCGGCATCACGCGCGAGGCGGCCGGCTACTCCATCCGCGCATCCGAATCCAAGATCAGCCGCATGGAGTTGGGACGGGTGAGCTTCAAGGCCAGGGATGTCGAGGACCTCCTCACTCTCTACGGAGTCACTGACGACACCGAGCGCGATTCGCTGCTCGCCCTCGCCCGTGAGGCCAACGTGGCCGGCTGGTGGCACAGTTACGGTGCCGTGCTGCCCGGCTGGTTCCAGACCTATATCGGTCTGGAGGGAGCCGCCTCGCTTATCCGTATCTACGAGGTCCAGTTCGTCCACGGTCTCCTGCAGACCGAGGCATACGCGCACGCGGTCGTCTCGCGCGGTATGCCGGGTGCGCCCGCCGCCGAGATCGACAAGCGGGTGGCGCTGCGCCTTGAGCGGCAGAAGATCCTGGTCTCCGAGCGTGCCCCTTGCCTGCATGTGGTGCTGGACGAAGCGGCACTGCGGCGCCCGTACGGCGATCGGGACGTGATGCGGGGGCAGTTGAGGCATCTGATCGAGGTGTCCGAGCAGTCGAACGTCACCGTCCAGGTGATGCCGTTCAGCTTCGGCGGCCACGCGGGGGAGTCCGGGACGTTCACCATGCTGCGCTTCCCCGAGTCCGACCTGTCGGACCTCGTCTATCTGGAGCAGCTGACCAGTGCGCTGTATCTGGACAAGCGCGAGGAAGTCGCCCAGTACGAGCGGGTGATGGGCCGGTTGCACGAGGAGTCACCGGGGCCCGACGAGAGCCGTGACCTGCTGCGTGGACTGCTTCAACTCACCTGAAACGACAGTACGATGAAAGGCCGACAGGCCGACAGTTCTGATCCGGCAACGCCCACAGCGCCCATAGAAGTAAGGGATCGTATGTCCTTCTTCACCGACCTGGCCCACCAGTACATCGACGGCGAGTGGCGGACCGGTAGCGGCTCGTGGGACATCATCGACTTCAATCCGTACAACGGGGAGAAGCTCGCGGCGATCACCGTGGCCACCACCGCCGAGGTCGACCAGGCCTACCGGGCCGCCGAGCGTGCCCAGCGGCCCTGGGCCGGGACCAATCCGTACACCCGCAGACTGGTCTTCGAGCGCGCTCTGCGGATCATCGAGGAGCGCTCGGATCGGATAGCCGACGCGATCACCGAGGAACTCGGTGGGACCCGGCTGAAAGCGGCGTTCGAGATCCACCTCGCCAAGGAGTACCTGCGCGAGGCGATCCAGCTGGCGGTGCGGCCGGAGGGCCGGGTGCTGCCGTCCCAGATCGACGGCAAGGAGAACCGCGTCTACCGGCTGCCCGTCGGCGTCGTCGGGGTGATCACCCCGTACAACTTCCCCTTCCTGGTCACGCTCAAGTCGGTCGCGCCCGCCCTCGCGCTCGGCAACGCGGTGGTCGTCAAACCCAACCAGCACACCCCGGTGGTCGGCGGCGGTCTGATCGCCCGGATCTTCGAGGACGCGGGGCTGCCGCCGGGGCTGCTCAACGTCCTGGTCACGGATATCGCCGAGATAGGTGACGCGCTGATCGAGCACCCGGTGCCGAAGGTGATCTCGTTCGCCGGATCCGACCGGGTGGGCCGCCATGTCGGAGCGGTCGCGGGCCGCAACTTCAAGCGCTGCGTCCTGGAGTTGAGCGGCAACAGCGCGCTGGTCGTGCTGGACGACGCCGATCTGGACCACGCCGTGGACGCGGCCGTCTTCAGCCGATTCCTCTACCAGGGCCAGGTCTGCATGGCCGCCAACCGGATTCTCGTGGACCGCTCGGTGGAAGCAGCGTTCACCGAGAAGTTCGTCGCCAAGGTGGCGGCGCTGCGCACCGGCGACCCCAGGGACCCGGAAACCCAGATAGGCCCCGTCATCGACAGCCTCCAGGCGGAGTCGCTGGCCGGTCTGGTCGACCAGGCCGTGGCGGACGGCGCCACGGCGCTGGTACGGGGGCGGGTACGGGGCACGCTGGTGGAGCCGACCGTGCTCGCGGGGCTGCCCGAGCAGTCACCGCTGCTGCGGCAGGAGATCTTCGGCCCGGTGGCGCTGCTGGCGCCGTTCGACGGCGAGGAGGAGGCCGTACGGATGGTGAACGACAGCCCGTACGGACTGAGCGGAGCCGTGCACACGGGCGATGTGGAGCGGGGTGTCCGCTTCGCCCACCGGATCGAGACCGGGATGTTCCACGTCAACGACTCCACGGTCCAGGACGAGCCGCTGGCCGCGTTCGGCGGTGAGAAGCTGTCCGGCCTCGGGCGGCTGGGCGGCGACGCCACGGTGGAGGCGTTCACCACCCAGAAGTGGATCTCCGTACAGCACGGCCGTACGAGGTTTCCCCTCTGAGGACTAACAAGGGCGTCCCCCGGCACGTTGAGGACAGAAGGTGACCGCAAGGGTCCGTAGCTTGGTTGGTGTCAGGCAGAGCAAGGCACAGGCACCACCGAGAGGCGCACACCATGGTCACTCATGTACCCGCCGAGACGTACGGCGACGAGCGCGGCGCGCTCCTGAACTTTGTGGAGGCGCAGCGCGGAGCTGTCCGCCGGTCCGTCATCGGGCTGACCGAGGAGCAGGCGGGTGGCAGGCCGAGTGCCAGCGAGCTGTCCCTGTCCGGGCTGCTGAAGCATGTCGCCGAGTGCGAACTGAACTGGCTTCGGATGGCGCAGCAGCAGCCCAACGAGCGCCAGCGCGACGAGAAGACCTGGGCCGACGGCTTCCGGCTCACCGAGGGCGAGTCGATTCCGGAGACGCTGGCCTTCTGGGACGGGGTGGCCAAGGAGACCGACGAGTTCATCCGCTCCGTACCCAGCCTGGACGACACCTTCCCGCTGCCGTCCGCGCCGTGGTTCCCGAAGGACGGCCGGGTCTCGATGCGCTGGATGATGCTGCACCTCATCGAGGAGATCGCCCGGCACGCGGGGCACGCGGACATCGTGCGGGAGTCGCTGGACGGCAAGAGCTCGTTCGAGCTGGTGGCCGCGGAGAGCGGCGGGAGCTGGGGATAGCGTCCGGCCCGCTCGACGTGTGGGAGGCGCGCCCCTGCCACACGCTGTAGGCATGAGCAACGATGCGCATGAGGTGTTCGTCCCTACCCCTATCGTCGTACTCCCCGTGGCGGCCGGCGATCCGCCGTTCCGGATAGTGGAGATCCACGGGGAGGTCGCGGGGAGTGCCCACGACATGCTGGACGTGATCAGGCTGGCCCACGGCGCCGGGCTGGGCCGTATCGACCTCGACGATCCCGCGGATGTGCGGTGGGTCGGGGGCGGAAAGTACAAGTGGGTCCCCTGAGGTGGGCGCCCTGATGTGGGTGCCCTGGGAGCAAGCGCCCTGAGAGTGCTCGCCCTGGAGATGTGCGGACCCGGACGGCTCTACCCTGGTCGGAAATCGAGTGGGCGGCAGGAAGGGTACGGGTACGGATGTCGGCGATCCGGCTGCTGGTGCTCGGGGCCGTGCGGCAGCACGGCCGGGCACACGGCTATCAGGTCCGCAACGACCTGGAGTACTGGGGCGCGAACGAGTGGTCCAACGCCAAGCCGGGGTCGATCTACCACGCGCTCAAGCAGATGGCGAAACAGGGCTTGCTGCTCGCCCACGAGATCGCGCCGTCCACGGCGGGCGGACCGCCGCGCACCGAGTACGAGATCACCGAGCCGGGCACGGCCGAGTACTTCAGCCTGCTGCGCGAGGCGCTCACCGCCCACGACCAGAAGCCGGACGTGCTCGCGGCGGCGCTCGGCTTCATCGTGGACCTGGAGCGGCACGAAGCCGTGGCGCTGCTCAGGGAGCGGGTGCGCGGTATCGAGGAGTGGCGGGCCTCGGTGACCGGGTACTACCTGCCCGCCGAGGGGCCCGGCGGGCTCGGGCACATCGGCGAGATCATGAACATGTGGCTCGACTCCGCGGATGCCGGTGCGCGCTGGACGCGCGGCCTGATCGAGCGGATCGAGGGCGGGGCGTACTCCTTCGCAGGCGAGGGCGAGCCTTTTGTCGGCGTGCTCGCGGAGGGGCAGGAGAACCCGTACGCGACCGGAACCCCGCACGCGGGCGATCACACCTGACCGCGACCGGGTGCCTTGCGGCGACCGCATGCCGGGTGGGCCCCGCCGCGCGCGTATGGGTGACCGTCGTGCCGGACCGCGACCCGCAGGCGCACGGGTGACCGTCGTGCCGGACCGCCCGCAGCCGCCCGGGCTGGTCAGTGGTGGAAGCCGGTGGCCGCCGCCTTGTCCTTGCTCAGCGGGGCGCTCTGCTTCCGCAGCCCGGGCAGGACCCGCCCCAGGTCCTCCACCAGCAGCGCCGCCAGATCCGCCGAGAAGCCGTTGCGGCAGACGAACCGCAGCACCGACAGATCCTCCCGGTTGGGCGGGAAGGTGTACGCGGGCACCAGCCAGCCGTGTTCCCGTAGCCGCCGCGCCACGTCGAACACGTCGTAGTTGGTGATGTCCGGGGCCGTGGTGACGGCGAACACCGGAAGCTGGTCCCCCTGGGTCAGCAACCGGAAGTCACCGAGTGCCTCGATCTTGCGGGCGAGGGTCTGCGCGACATCCCGGGTGGTCTGCTGCACGGCCCGGAAGCCCTCGCGGCCCAGCCGCAGGAAGGTGTAGTACTGCGCCACCACCTGCGCCCCGGGCCGGGAGAAGTTCAGCGCGAACGTCGGCATGTCGCCGCCCAGGTAGTTGACCCGGAACACCAGTTCCTCCGGCAGGTCGTCCGGCGAGCGCCACAGTGCCCAGCCCACGCCGGGGTACACCAGCCCGTACTTGTGCCCGGACGTGTTGATGGACGCCACCCTCGGCAGTCTGAAGTCCCAGACGAGGCCAGGGTCCACGAAGGGAGCGAACATCGCCCCTGACGCCCCGTCGACGTGTACGGGGATATCAAGGCCGGTGCGCTCCTTCAGCGCGTCCAGTGCCTCGCAAACCTCCTTCACCGGCTCATACGAGCCGTCGAAGGTGGAGCCGAGCACGGCGACGACACCGATGGTGTTCTCGTCGCACAACTCGGCCGCGGCTTGCGGGTCGAGATGGAAGCGGTCGCCCTCCATCGGCACCAGCCGGGGCTCCACCTCCCAGAAGTTGCAGAACTTGTCCCAGCAGACCTGCACATTGACGCCCATGACGAGGTTGGGCTTGGCGCCGGGGCCGGGATAGCGGTCGGTGTTGCGCTTGGCCCACCGCCGCTTGAGGGCCATTCCCGCGAGCATGCAGGCCTCGCTCGAACCTGTGGTCGAACAACCGACCGTGGTCGAGGGATCGGGCGCGTGCCAGAGGTCGGCGAGCATCGCGACACAGCGCCGCTCCAGTTCGGCCGTACGGGGGTACTCGTCCTTGTCGATCATGTTCTTGTCGCGGCACTCCGCCATCAGCTTCCCGGCCTCGGGCTCCATCCAGGTGGTGACGAAGGTGGCGAGGTTGAGACGGGAGTTGCCGTCCAGCATCAGCTCGTCATGGACCAACTGGTAGGCCGTCATGGGCGGCATCGGCCCGTCCGGGAGCTGGTGTTTCGGCGGCGCCAGCGTCATCGAGCCGGTCGGATCGGCCTCCCCGAAGAAGGGATTGAGCGAGAGCCTGCGCCGCTCCTGGCTCTCCGTGCGGCCCGTGCCGCCCTGGTGCAGTGGTGCCATGTCAGGTCGCCTTTCACGTTTCGCCAACGTCAACGCAGTGAGGAGCCGTTTTGGTCGAGTTGCATCTGGGGGCGTCCCGTCACCAGCAGCCAGGCCGGCAGCACGGCGACGCACAGCAGCGGAAACACATGGGGGTCGGCGGCGAGGATGGCCGCCGTGAAGAGGCTCAGCCAGCCCTGCCGGGTGATGGCCAGCAGGAGTCCCAGCACCGAGCAGGCCACCCCGAGCGTCGGATGCACCGCGGGCACGAGCGCGCTCACGCCCAGTCCGCACGCCACCCCGATGAACACCGAGGGAAAGATCCGTCCGCCCCGGAAACCGCAGGACGCGGCGACCGTGAGCGCGGCCAGCTTGACGAACGTCATCACCGCGAACTGCCCCGCCGTCCAGCCGGAGGGGTCGGAGGCCAGCACCTTCATCTCGGACAGGCCCTTGAAGAGGGTCAGGCTGCCGCCGAGTGTGCCCAGCAGTCCGAGCACCACCCCACCGGCGGTGGTCATGAGCAGCGGGTTCCGGAGCCGGCGGAAGGCCGCGTGGACGTACGGGAACGCGTACACGGAAGCGAGGCCGACCAGCGCGCCCAGACAGGACACCAGCAGTGCGGAGGGGAGGTCGCCCCAGCTCGCGCCCGACAGCGGGGGCAGATCGAGGTCGAACGTGGGGTGCGCGATCAGCACGGTGGTCAGGGCCCCGGAGCCACCGGCGACGAGCGGGGCGAACAGTTTGTCCCACAGCGCGCCGGGAGCCGGCCGGGCCGCCAGGCTCTCGGTGAGGATCAGTGCGGCGGCGACGGGCGTACCGAACAGCGCCCCGATCGTGCCCGCGGCGGCGAGCGCCGCCCATGTGTTGGCCGGCGTGCCCCGCATCACCATGCCGCCGAGCCAGGCGGCCAGCGCGATGTTCGCCATCGTGATCGGGTTCTCGGGACCGAGGCTCACTCCGCCGGCCAGTCCGAGCACGGCGGTGAGCAGCAGGCCCGGCACCACCAGGGGCGGCATCGGCGGATCGACGAGCCCCACGGTGGCCGGATCGGGGCCCGCGTGCCCTGGCACCTTCCACACCACGAGCCCGACCACCACACCCGTGGCCGTGAGCGTGGAGATCATCCAGAGCGACGAGTAGGAGCCCACGCCGAGCGCGTTCGGCACCACCGTCCACAGGAGCTTCTTCAGCACCTCCGAGACCTCTGTCAGCCCGAGCAGCAGCAGACTCGAACCGACACCGACGACCAGTGCGGGAATGATCATCGGCAGCAGCGCACGGACCGGGGTGGCCGGCAGGGCACGGTCGGGCGTGGTCACGGCCACACGATATCGGCGAGATCGGTTTAAAGCGGACTAACGCACTCAAAGTGAAAGGCTTGTGGGGCCCGAAAGGCTTGCACCTGACGTGGCGTGAGGAGCCAGGCTGAGGCGCGTACCAGTTCGAGAGCGGGAAGCGGGAGTGATGAGCTATTCGGTGGGCAGGGTCGCGGACCTCGCCGGGGTGACGGTGCGGACGTTGCACCACTACGACGAGATCGGGCTGCTCTCACCGGGCGGTCGCAGTCACGCCGGCCACCGGCGCTACGATGACGGCGATCTCGACCGGCTCCAGCAGATCCTCTTTTACCGGGAGCTCGGCTTCCCGCTCGACCAGGTCGCGGCCCTGCTCGACGATCCGGACGTGGACCCGCAGGAACATCTGCGGCGTCAGCACGCACTGCTGACCAGCAGGATCGCCGAGCTCCGGAAGATGGCCGAGGCCGTTGAGCACGCCATGGAGGCGAGGAAGATGGGCATCAAGCTCACACCGGAGGAGAGGTTCGAGGTCTTCGGCGACCAGGACCCCGAGCAGTACGCGGAGGAGGCCCAGGAGCGCTGGGGCGACACCCCGGAGTACGCCGAGTCCCAGCGGCGGGTCGCCCGCTACGGCAAGGACGACTGGCAGCGGATGCAGGACGAGTCGGCCGACTGGGGGAGGCGCTACGCCACGCTCATGGCGGATGGCGGGCCCGCGGACGGCGAGTCCGCGATGGACCTCGCGGAGGAGCACCGCCGCCACATCACCACGTGGTTCTACGAGTGCACCTACGAGATCCACCGCTGCCTCGGGGACATGTACGTGGCGGATGAGCGCTTCACGTCGTTCTACGACTCGATCAGGCCGGGTCTGGGGCAGCACCTGCGCGACGCCATCCACGCGAACGCCGCGCGCGCGGCGTCCTGAGTCCCCCCGGGGGGTGCGGGCCTTCTCGGGGGTGCCCGCACCCTGCCCGGTGGCTCGCGGTGGACCCGCGGGTCGCCGGGCTCGCCCGTCAAGACCGTGGAACGATCACCACGGCCGTGCCGTAGGCGCACACCTCCGTGCCGACGTCCGCCGCTTCCGTGACGTCGAAGCGGAACATCAGCACCGCGTTGGCGCCGCGTGCCCGAGCCTGCTCCACCAGGCGTTCCATCGCTTGGTTGCGGGTCTGGACGAGGGTCTTCGTAAGGCCCTTCAACTCGCCGCCGATCATCGACTTGAGGCCCGCGCCGATCTGGCTGCCCAGATGCCGGGAGCGCACGGTCAGTCCGAAGACCTCTCCGATCACCTGCTGGACGGTGTGCCCTGGTACGTCGTTCGTTGTGACAACCAGCACATCCGCGTGCGAGGCCTGCCCGCCGCCGTAATCATCGATGCCCATGGTGGACAGCTTCGTTGCCGCCCGCCCGTCCCGCATCCGGAGTGGGCCGCTGGAACCAGGTGTCACCCGGATGCGTTGGTAGCTTTGCCTAAGGGGGCCGTGTGCCGCCGACCCGCCAATCCACACCACAGGAGCCCGGACCTCGTGAACACTCTTGCGCTCGGACCGAGCTGGCTGGACCCCGATTACCTGATCACCACATTCGGTCTGATCGGTGTACTCGTCATCGTCTTCGCCGAGTCCGGCCTGCTCATCGGGTTCTTCCTGCCGGGCGACTCCCTGTTGTTCACCACGGGCCTGCTGGTCACCACCGGCAAGATCGACATGCCGCTGTGGGCGGTGTGCACCCTGATCGTGTTGGCCGCGATCATCGGAGACCAGGTCGGCTACCTGTTCGGACGCAAGGTGGGACCGGCCCTGTTCAAGCGCCCGGACTCCCGGCTGTTCAAGCAGGAGAACGTGGAGAAGGCGCACGACTTCTTCGAGAAGTACGGCCCGAAATCGCTGGTCCTGGCCCGTTTCGTGCCTATCGTGCGGACGTTCACGCCGATCATCGCCGGTGTGAGCCGGATGAACTACCGCTCGTTCATCACGTTCAACATCATCGGCGGCGTCCTGTGGGGCGCGGGTGTGACACTGCTCGGCGCGGCGCTCGGCAAGGTCGACTTCGTGCACAAGCACATCGAGATGATCCTCATCGCGATCGTGCTGATCTCGGTGGTGCCGATCGCCATCGAGCTCCTGCGGGCCCGCTCCCAGGGCAAGAAGCAGGCCGCTGCGGCCGGACTGCCCGGCACGGCGGACGATCAACCCGCGCAGCGGGGCCGGCACGCCAAGCGCTGAGAGCGCGCCCGGAGACCGCCGGGACTCAGGTCTGACTCCCGGCGCCCTGACGACGGCCCCCGGGCTCCTCGGACTCCTTGGACACGGACCCTAGAAGCCGCGCGTCCGCTTGGCCGCGCGGCGCCGGCCCGCCGCGGCCGGGCTGCGCAGGAACAGCCGGGCCACCTCGCCACCGAGGTTCACCCCGATCGCGATCGCCAGGGCCAGCGCCGCCGCCCTGGCCAGTGAGGCGAAGCCGGCGTCCATGTTGCTCTGCGCGATGTGCAGCACTCCGAAGTAGGTGGCGCTACCCGGCAGCAGCGGTCCGATCGCCGCCGTCACATACGGCAGCGACGACGTGTGCTGGAGGCGTGCGAGCAGCTGCCCGAACAGGCCCACCAGCCCCGCCGCCACGGCCGTCGCCATCACCGAGGAGCCGCCGGCCGTCAGCGCGATCGCCGCGTAGATCACCCATGCCACCCCGCCGTTGAGCGCCGCGATCAGCACCGTCGACCGGTCCTGCTGGAGCAGTACGGCGAAGGTCAGGCACAGCACCATCGACGCCAGGATCTGCACCACCGGCCGCTCGACCGTGCTCAGCGCCCCCTCCGGGTTGAGGTTTGCCTCGAACTGAACGCCCACGTACAGCATCGTGAGCACCCCGATGACGATCGCCACGAAGAAGTAGGCGACCTCCAGCAGCCGTGCCGAGGCGGTGATGTAGAAGCCGGTAAGTCCGTCCTGCACCGCCGCCACCAGGGCACGTCCCGGGATCAGCGCGAACAGCCCACCGGTGATCACCGCGGACGGCTGGAGCCCGGCGTGCAGCACGCTGAGCGCCACGCCCATCGCCGCGGGCGGCATCGCCGCCACCACGAACTGGTAGAACTCCGGCAGCCCGCGCCCCGCGCACAGCCATGCCAGCCGGTCGCCGAGCATCGCGCCGACCGCCGCCGCCAGGAACACCAGCACATCACCGCCCACCAGCACGGAGGCGGCTCCGGCCAGCACTCCGGCGGCGGTGGTCAGCAGCCAGCCGGGGTAGGGGTGGCGGTTGCGCCGGATCTCCGCCAGCCGCCGGTAGGCCTCGTCCAGCCTGATCTCGCTGTCCTCGGCGCTGATGTCCGCGACGAGCTGGTAGACCGCGGTCAGCCGGGTGTAGTCCGGGACCCGTCGGCGTACCGTGCGGTTCGCCGTCACCGGGTCGTCCACCAGCGAGGGCAGATACGTGAGCGACAGCAGCGTGAACGTGACGGTGGGCTCGCAGTGGTCGAGACCGTACGAGCTGGTGATGGCGAGCATCGCCGCCTCGACGTCCTCCGCGCCCTCGCCTCCGGCGAGCAGCAGCTCGCCGATACGCAGGGTCAGGTCGAGTACGCGCGGTACGGCGGGTCCCGGCTCGTCGTACCGCTGCACCGGCTCCGGGGCCGGGCGCTCGCTCACCGGGAGCCGGAGCATCGTCCGCATCCGGTCCTGCCACGGCGCGTCCTTGGGCAGCTGAAGTATCGGGGTTCCGTAGGCGGGGGTGAAGACTGGCGGCGCGTCGCTCGCCCGGTATGTCGAGGGGAGGGTGAAGGCGGAGCCCTCGGGCTCGGCCGGAGGCTCGGGGACCAGGCCCTCGGGGACGGCGAACTCGGAGGAGGGATGGTCCTCCTCGGGCGGCCCGAGCGGCGGGTCCACGCCCTTGGGCGGGGCGAACGCGCTGTGTGCCTCGTCCGACTGCGGTTTGCGGTCCTCCGCAGTACCTCCCGGCTCCGCCACCACCGCTCCCAGTCTCCTCTCGCTCTGGCTGCGGCCAGTACGTCAGTACGCCAGTGGGCCAGTATGCGACGGGCGGCGCACCCCCGTGGGAGTGCACCGCCCGGTGAGGCTGTCAGGGGCGCGTCAGTGCGCGCCGCCCTGCGCCTCAAGGCGCTTGTAGGAGGCCTCGATCTCGGCCTCGGCCTCGGTGCGACCGACCCAGTTCGCACCTTCGACGCTCTTGCCCGGCTCCAGGTCCTTGTAGACCTCGAAGAAGTGCTGGATCTCCAGGCGGTCGAACTCGGAGACGTGGTGGATGTCCCGCAGGTGCTCCACGCGCGGGTCGGACGCGGGCACGCACAGCAGCTTGTCGTCGCCGCCGGCCTCGTCGGTCATCCGGAACATGCCGATGGCGCGGCACTTGATCAGACATCCGGGGAAGGTCGGCTCGTCCAGGATGACCAGCGCGTCCAGCGGGTCGCCGTCCTCGCCGAGGGTGTTCTCGACGAAGCCGTAGTCGGCGGGGTAGCTGGTCGAGGTGAAGAGGCGACGGTCCAGACGGATCCGGCCGGTCTCGTGGTCCACCTCGTACTTGTTCCGCGACCCCTTCGGGATCTCGATGGTGACGTCGAACTCCACGGGTGGCACTCCTCCATGATCAACATATGTATGTTCGTGATACTGCGGCTGCTGTGAGGCCGGACGCCCCCGGGGCTCCGGCCGGACGGGCCCGGTGCTGGACGGGGTGCCATGCTCGCGGCAAGACGCAGTGATTAAGTGTCCCCTACGCAGGTGTGTGATCGCGAAAGGGGCTGGTCCAGGGTGCCTGACCACAGAACATGGCAGCTCAGGGCAAGTTCGGCGATCAAGCAGATCAAGCAGGTCAGGCAGGTCACCCGGGTCTTGAGGACCGGACGACGGGGGCAGCCCTGGCGGCTGACAGCGGGTGCGACCGTGGCCGGCCTCGCCGTCGCGGCCGTCGCGGTCTCCGCGGCAGGCCCCTGGGACTCCGGTCAGCGTACGGCCGAGCGGGACCGCGCGGTGGCGCTCAGCCGGACAGGTGGCGCACATCACCGGCCCACGGCGCCCGACGGGTCTGACGAGCCGGCGCCAGCGCCCAGTGCGCCCGGTGTGCTGGCCGCACCGCGCGCCCCTGCCGCCGCCTCCGGCCCGATCGCCCCCGTGCTGGAACCCCTGATGACCGACCCCGGGCTCGGCCCGGTCCTCACCGCGTCCGTCGTGGACCTCACCACCGGCAAGCAGCTCTACGGGAAGAACGCGGGCAGCCCCATGACCCCCGCTTCCACCATCAAGATCGCCACGGCGGTCGCCGCGCTCTCCGCCACCGGCCCCACTCACCGCATCCCGACCACGGTCGTCGCCGCCCCGGACCACCGGACCGTCACCCTGGTCGGCGGCGGCGACCCCACCCTCGACCAGGAACGGCTCGGCGCACTGGCCGACGGCACCGCGCGCGCCCTGCGCGAGCACGGAGTCAGCACAGTCCGGCTGACCTTCGAGACCTCCCTCTACCGGGGCCCCGTCCGGCACCCCATCGGCACCAACGACAACATCGCGCCCGTCACCCCGCTGATGCTGGACGAGGGCCGGCTCGACGGCTCCACCAGGGGACCCGCGGGCCGCGCGGAGGATCCGGCGCACGACGCGGCGTCCGCGTTCGTCTCGCTGCTGACCAAGCGCGGGATCAACACCGAGGCGGGCCCCGATCAGGGCAGGCGCCCCGCCAAGGCCGTCACCGTCGCCAGGACACTCTCGGCGCCCATGTCCGCGCTGGTCGAGCGGATGCTGACCAACAGCGACAACGACATCGCGGAGGCGCTGGCCAGACAGACCGCCGTCGCCGACGGCCACCCGGCCAGCTTCGCGGGCGGGCAGGCGGCCGTCACCGCACGGCTCAAGCGTCTGAAGCTCCCCCTCGCCAAGGTGCGGCTGGCCGACGGCAGCGGTCTGAACCGCGCCGACCGGGTCTCCGCCGCCCTGCTCACCGGACTGCTGGCCCGTGCCGCCGACCCCGCCCATCCCGAGCTGCGCTCCGTCCTCACCGGACTGCCCGTCGCGGGCTTCACGGGCACCCTCACCGAGCGCTCCGAGGCCCGCACCGCCGGTCTGGTACGCGCCAAGACCGGCAGCCTCACCGGCGTCGACACCCTGGCGGGAACCGCGGTGTCCGCCGACGGGCGGCTGCTGGCCTTCGCGTTCATGGCCGGGAACACCCCGTCCTACGGAGCCGGCCGCCCGGCCCTGGACCGGATGGCGTCCGCACTGATCCCCTGAGCGGCCTGGGACCTCACGGGTGTGCCGGCGCGCCCCTCGGTGGCCTCACGGGCGACCTCGTGGCTGACCAGGCCGCCCTCGTCCGCACCCCAGGCCGCCCTCGTCCGCACCCGGGCCGACTGGCGCGACCCCGCATGGCGCGATCCGGGCCCACGCCCCGGCACGACCGGCCGGACCCCGGCCCCGGTCGGGCCCCGTCCCCGTGGTCACAATCCGCCCCGCGCCCCGTAAACAGGCGCGGGGCACTGCCCGTGGCCCACTACTCTTGAGTGGTGACTATTCGGCTGTACGACACCAGCGCCCGGCAGATCCGCGACTTCGTCCCGCTCGTGCCGGGTTGTGTCTCGATCTACCTGTGTGGCGCGACCGTGCAGTCCGCCCCGCACATCGGGCACATCCGTTCGGGGCTCAACTTCGACATCATGCGCCGCTGGTTCGACTACCGCGGTTACGACGTCACGTTCATCAGGAACGTGACGGACATCGACGACAAGATCATCGCCAAGGCGGCAGAGCAGAACCGCCCCTGGTGGTCCATCGGCTACGAGAACGAGCGCGCCTTCAACGCGGGCTATGACGCACTCGGCTGCCTGCCTGTCACCTACGAGCCCCGTGCCACCGGTCATGTCCCCGAGATGATCGAGATGATGCGCGGCCTCATCGAGCGCGGGCACGCCTACGCCGCCGAGGGCAACGTCTACTTCGACGTGCGCTCCTACCCGGGCTACCTGGAGTTGTCCAACCAGGATCTGGACGACCTGCGCCAGCCGTCCGGCGAGGGTGAGACCGGCAAGCGGGACCCGCGTGACTTCGCGCTGTGGAAGGCCACCAAGCCCGGCGAGCCCTCCTGGGAGACCCCCTGGGGACGCGGGCGCCCCGGCTGGCACCTGGAGTGCTCGGCCATGGCCCACAAGTACCTGGGCTCCGCCTTCGACATCCACGGCGGCGGCCTCGACCTGATCTTCCCGCACCACGAGAACGAGATCGCGCAGGCCAAGGCCTTCGGTGACGACTTCGCCTCGTTCTGGGTGCACAACGGGTGGGTGACGCTGGCCGGCGAGAAGATGTCGAAGTCGCTCGGCAACTCGGTGCTCGTCGCCGACATGGTCCGGAAGTGGCGCCCCATCGTGCTGCGCTACTACCTGGGCACCCCGCACTACCGCTCGATGATCGAGTACAGCGAGGATGCCCTGCGCGAGGCCGAGTCCGCGTTCGCCCGCATCGAGGGCTTCATGCAGCGGGTCACCGAGAAGGCCGGTGGGGCAGTCGCCCCCGCCGCCGAGGTGCCCCCGGCCTTCGCCGAGGCCATGGACGACGACCTCGGGGTGCCGCAGGCGCTCGCGATCGTCCACACCGCGGTACGCCAGGGCAACTCGGCCCTGGCCGCCGACGACAAGGAGGCCGCGGTCGAGCGGCTCTCCGAGGTACGGGCCATGCTCGGCGTCCTCGGGCTCGACCCGCTCGACCCGCGCTGGGCGGGCGAGAGCGACCGCGGCGAGGATCTGCACGGCGTGGTCGACTCACTCGTCGGCCTGGTGCTCCAGCAGCGCCAGGCGGCCAGGTCCCGCAAGGACTGGGGCACGGCGGACGCGATCCGCGACCAGCTCAACCAGTCCGGCCTCGTGATCGAGGACAGCCCCGACGGCCCGCGCTGGACGCTCGGACCGCGCTGACCAGCGACAATGTGCCGCCCGGGGCTCCGGGCGGCACACTTTGTTACGTGCGCGACCTCAAACGCGCACGGGCAAGCCAACGAACGTGAAGATCCAGGGAACCAGGGAACAGGTAGTCATGGCCGGGAACAGCCAGCGCAGGAACCGTCGCACGTCCAACAAGAAGGGCGCGACGGTCGGCAGCGGTGGCAACCGGCGCCGCGGCCTCGAAGGCAAGGGCCCGACCCCGCCCGCGTCCGCGCGCAAGGGCCATGTGAAGAACCGGATCGCCAACGCCAAGGCCAAGCAGGCCCAGCGCCGCCCCGTCGCCCGCCGCGGCGGCAAGGGAACTTCGGAGATGGTCGTCGGCCGTAACCCCGTCTTCGAGGCACTGCGCGACGGCGTACCCGCGACGACCCTGTACGTCCAGCAGTTCATCGAGAACGACGAGCGGGTACGCGAGGCCCTTCACCTCGCCGGGCAGCGTGGCAACATCCACCTGATGGAGGCCCCGCGCGCCGAGCTGGACCGGATGACCAACGGGCTGAACCACCAGGGCCTCGTCCTCCAGGTCCCGCCGTACGAGTACGCCCACCCCGAGGACCTCGCCGCAGCCGCCTTCGACGACGGCGAGGACCCGCTGATCGTCGCCCTCGACGGTGTCACCGACCCCCGCAACCTCGGCGCGGTCGTCCGCTCCGTCGCCGCCTTCGGCGGACACGGAGTGGTCGTGCCGGAGCGCCGGGCCGCCGGTATGACCGCCGGCGCGTGGAAGACCTCCGCCGGTACCGCCGCCCGCACCCCGGTGGCCCGCGCCACCAACCTGACCCGGGCCCTGGAGGCGTACCAGAAGGCCGGGATCACCGTCGTCGGCCTCGCGGCGGACGGGGAGGTCGAGGTCGGCGATCTTGAGGCGCTCGGCGGCCCGGTCGTCATCGTCGTCGGCAGCGAGGGCAAGGGCCTGTCCCGTCTCGTCGGCGAGACCTGCGACTTCCGGGTCCGTATCCCGATGCCGGGTGGCGCTGAGTCGCTGAACGCGGGTGTCGCCGCGGGCGTCGTGCTGTACGAGGCGGCGCGCCGCAGGAGCTGACCGCGGCTGACAGAGCGGACCCGGGGCTGCCCCGGGCCTGGCGAGACGATCTTGACGGGTCTCGGACATTCCGGGGCCGTCAAGGCAGTGTCCTAACGACAGGTCACTCGGTTAGATGAGTGTGGACACCAGAACGCCCCGGCCCGGGTTCGACGAGACGCCCTTGAGCATGGTCAAGGTGAACTGCGATCCCGCGCAGGTCATCGTGAACCACGCCAGCTTCCGGGTGAAGCTCGGCCAGAGCCAGACCGTGCGCGGCGCGCGCGGAATGGCGGACACCACCAGGATCCCCGCGGCAGGTGGCACGCGCGCGGCGGCGCGCCGTCGTACACCCGTTGTGTGGAGCGGGAGATCCGCCCCGGGCGACCCGGGGGCGACCGGCCTGCTGCAGGCCGTGCGCAACTCGGGCTCCGCGTACACGGACACGTACGGCGCCGACACGTACGGCGATGTCCCCTACGAGAGCGGCCCGTACGGCGCCGGGACCGGCTACCGCGGTACGGACTACGACCACAACCCCGACCTCGGCATCGTCGGTGCCACCCAGGTCCTGCCCCGCGTCGGACTCGCTTCCCGCCGGGGCGCCACCGACGACACCCGGCCCACCCCCGTCGTGGGAGCGGGCGGATCCGGCGGTCCGGGCCCGCGGCTGCCGCACATGCGCCGAGCGGCCGACGCACACGGTGGCCACGGCGCGCGCCACGCCCGTGACGCCTACGACGCGTATGAGCCCTACGGCCAGGAAGCCGAGGAGGAGACCGACTTCACCTATGTGATCCCCCAGCGGGACCAGGGCACCGACACCGGGGTCCGGCACGCCTACTACCCCGGCCGCCGGATGAACCTCGGCGTCGTGCTCCTCCCTCTCCGGGTGTTCCTCGGCTTCATCTCCATCTACGCCGGTATGGGCAAGCTCTGCGACCCCGTCTACTTCGACGGCGGCGAACGCGGCTCCATGATCAAGTGGCTGCACTCGCTCGACCCCTGGGCCATCGCCGGGCCGCTGCGCGACTTCGCACTCTCGCACCCGGTCGGCGCCGGACTCACCGTCGCGTTCCTCCAGGTCGCCGTGGGCGTGCTCACCGTACTGGGACTCTGGCAGCGGGTCGCCGCCGTCGTCGGCACCCTGCTCTCCGCCGCGCTGATCATGACGGTGAGCTGGCGCACCGCCCCGGTCTACGACGCGCCCGACATCATGACCCTCGCCGCCTGGTCCCCGCTGATCATCGCGGGCGCCCCCGTCTACTCCGTGGACAGCCGCCTCGCGGGCGAAGCCTGGCGCACCCTCGGCCCGCGCTCCGAGCTGTGGGACCTGCGCCGCCGGGTGCTGCGCCGCGGCGGCATGCTGGCCGCCGTCGTGGTGGGACTGACCCTGCTGGTCGGCTCGATGCTCGGCGGGGCCGTACGCTCCTCGGAGCTCGTGACCGTACCGGGACCGGACGTCGACCCCACCAACCATCTGCCGGGCTCCCCGCTGCCCCAGGAGCCGGGCGAGCGCAGCCCCTCGCAGGAGGCCAGGCGCCCCGAACCCACCAAGAGCGAGTCCAGCAGCCCTGCCGCCGAGCGGACCGAGCCGTCGGACGCCGCGACCGAAGGCTCCGAGAGCGCCGGCCAGGCGGGCACTCCCAGCGAGTCGCAGGGCGCGGGCAACGACTGGCAGCCCCCCGCCCAGTCGCAGCCCGAGGAGCCCCCGTCCGACAGCTCACGGCCCTCGTCCGGCGGCGGCTCGACCTCGGGCGGCGGCCAGGGCAGCGGCGGCAGCACGGGCGGCGGAAGCGGAAGCGGCGGCAGCGGAGGCGGTAGCGACGGCGGTGGAGGCAGCGGCGGGGGCAACAGCAACCCGATCGGCGGCCTCCTCGGCTGAACCGCGCACGTGCTGACGCGATGACCCGCTGACCCGCCCGAGGCACCCGAAGAGGGCGCGGGGCCCCCCCCCCGCCCGGCGGGGCGCGCGCGGGGGGGGGGGGGGGCGCTGGCGTCTGGGCGGCGCCCCCCCGCGCGCGCGCG
>NZ_JBHXFA010000006.1:77234-90184 GCF_042724175.1 Streptomyces sp. NPDC127084 | reverse complement strand
ATATACTTCTTCAGCGACCCACGCCGAGCGTGTCGCCGGCCCGCCCCCCCCCCGCAGGCGCCCCCCCCGCGCACCCTCCCGCGCCTGCAAAACCGCATATCAAGGGGAGGACTCACACCATGGGCGTCACGCTCGCCAAGGGAGGCAACGTCTCCCTCTCCAAAGCCGCACCCAACCTCACCCAGGTCCTGGTCGGACTCGGCTGGGACGCACGCTCCACCACCGGAGCGCCGTTCGACCTCGACGCCAGCGCGCTGCTCTGCCAGTCGGGCCGCGTGCTCGGAGACGAGTGGTTCGTCTTCTACAACAATCTGAGAAGCCCGGAGGGTTCGGTCACACACACCGGTGACAACCTCACCGGTGAAGGTGACGGCGACGACGAGTCGCTGACCGTGGACCTCTCCCAGGTGCCCGCCCACTGCGACAAGATCGTCTTCCCTGTCTCCATCCATGACGCGGACAACCGCGGCCAGACCTTCGGCCAGGTCAGCAATGCCTTCATCCGCGTGGTGAACCAGGCGGACGGCGAGGAGCTGGCCCGCTACGACCTGAGCGAGGACGCCTCGTCCGAGACCGCGATGATCTTCGGCGAGCTCTACCGGTACGGGGGTGAGTGGAAGTTCCGTGCGGTGGGGCAGGGGTACGCGTCGGGGCTTCGGGGCATCGCTCTAGACTTCGGGGTCAACGTTTCGTAAAGCCGGGCGCGGCGCGGGGGAGAGCGTTCTCGCGGGGTCCGTACAAACCGATGGGATAGTCAGTGGTCCTGAGAACTTTCGGCTGGTCGTTCGCCATCACGGCGCTCGGCCTCGCATTCGCCGCCTGGCAGTGGGGGTGGGAGGCGTTCGGGATCGTCCTGATCCTGTCGATCCTCGAAATCTCCCTGTCTTTCGACAACGCGGTCGTCAACGCCGGGATCCTGAAGAAGATGAATGCCTTCTGGCAGAAGATCTTCCTCACCATCGGCATTCTCGTCGCGGTCTTCGGTATGCGGCTGGTCTTCCCTGTCGCCATCGTCGCCATCAGCGCCAAAGTCGGCCCCATCGAGGCCGTCAACCTCGCCCTCGACGAACCCGAGAAGTACGAGGCGCTGGTCACCGACGCCCACCCGGCGATCGCCGCCTTCGGTGGCATGTTCCTGCTGATGATCTTCCTCGACTTCATCTTCGAGGAGCGGGAGATCAAGTGGCTCGGCTGGCTCGAGCGCCCGCTGGCCAAGCTCGGCAAGGTCGACATGCTGTCGGTCTGTATCGCCCTGATCGCCCTGCTGGTCACCGCGATGACCTTCGCGACCCACGCCCACACGAGCACCGGCTACGCGGACAAGTCCGCCACCGTGCTGCTCGCCGGTGTAGCGGGTCTGATCACGTACCTGATCGTGGGCGGCCTCTCCGGCTACTTCGAGGACAAGCTCGAAGAAGAGGAGGAGCGCGAGCACGAGGAGGAGGAGAAGGCGAAGGCCGAGGGCAAGCAGGTGTCCGCCGTCGGTCTGGCGGGCAAGGCCGCCTTCTTCCTGTTCCTCTACCTGGAGGTGCTGGACGCGTCGTTCTCGTTCGACGGTGTCATCGGCGCCTTCGCCATCACCAACCACATCTTCTGGATGGCCCTGGGCCTCGGTATCGGCGCCATGTACGTCCGGTCCCTCACGGTCTACCTGGTCCGCCAGGGCACCCTTGACGACTACGTCTACCTGGAGCACGGCGCGCACTACGCCATCGGCGCCCTTGCTGTGATCCTGCTCGTCACCATCCAGCACCAGATCAGCGAGATCATCACCGGACTGATCGGTGTGGTGCTGATCGCGGCGTCCTTCCTCTCCTCCGTGATGCGCAACAGGGCGCTGGCGGCCGAGGAGGCCAAGGTGAAGGAGCCGGCGGTCTAGGTCCTGTCCGGGGCCGCCCGCGCAAGGGAAGTTCCGTGCGCGCGAGTTCCGCGCACGGAAGTGTGACGTCCCCGGGAATGAGGAACGCTCTCAGCGGGGCGGCCAGGAGGTGGAAGCCTCCGGGCCGCCCCGGTGGCTTATGTACAGGCGACAGTCAGGGGTGGGGCATGGGGCTCTTGGACGGATGGTGGCGGGGTGGTGCGGCGGCGCAGTTCGACTCGGGGAGTGCCGCGACCAACTCCATCCAGCTGACCCGGAGGCATCCGCAGGTCTCCCTCAGCAAGCAGGGCGCCATCACCGGAAATCTCCGGGTGAACCTGTCCTGGCGGATGCGCACCTCGGATATCGAGGGCCGTTCGAGGCAGAGCGGGCGCCTGCTGCGTCACCCGTTCAAGCTGTTCCAGCCTGAGGTGGTCCAGGCACACACCCAGGGTGTGGTCAACGTGGACCTCGACCTCGGCTGCCTCTACGAGCTCGCGGACGGCAGCAAGGGCGTGGTGCAGCCGCTCGGTGGCTTCTTCGGCAGCCTGAACGAGCCCCCGTACGTCAGGCTCAGCGGCGACGACCGGTTCGGCGCGCCGTCGGGCGAGACGCTCTTCGTGAACCTCGACCATCGCGAGGACATCAAGCGTCTGCTGTTCTTCGTCTACATCTACGACCAGACCCCGGCTTTCGACCGCACACACGCCAAGGTCACGCTGTACCCGGGCAACGGGCCGCGGGTCGAGATCGAGCTTGATGAGCGCGCCCCGCAGGCGCGCTCCTGCGCGGTGTTCTCGCTGGAGAACGTGAAGGGCGAGCTGATCGTCCGCCGTGAGGTCAAGTTTGTCTACGGCTTCCAGGCGGAGCTCGACCGGCTGTACGGCTGGGGCCTCCAGTGGGGCCGGGGCTACAAGACCAAGACCTGAAAGCCCCGGTCCACTACCGGATGAACTGCGGGCCCATCGGGGGCAGCCTGAAGTCCGGGTCGGGCGCCGGTGCCGTCGCCGAGGCAGGCTGGGGATAGCCATAGCCGGGCTGCGCCGACGCGGGTTGTGCCGGAGCCGAGGGGTCGGACTGCTGCGGATAGCCGTACGCGGGCCCCTGCGCGGCGGGGACCGGCTGGGGGTAGCCATAAGCCGGCTGGGTCGATGGCGGCTGCTGCGGATAGCCGTACGTGGGGGCCGTCGTGGGCATCGGCGGCGGCGTGCTCATCGCCCGGGTGGCGTTCTGGTCCCCCGTGCTCTGCTGGGGCGGTACGGAGGACGAGGACGGCTCGGGGTGGGGCGCCGGGGCCTCCGGGGCCTCCGGGGCGGGAGTCTCGTCCACCGAGATACCGAAGGCCGTCGCCAGCCCGATCAGTCCGGTCGGATAGCCCTGCCCGACCGCGCGGAACTTCCAGCCGTCCCCACGCCGGTAGAGCTCACCGCAGATGATCGCGGTCTCCTCGCCGGTCTCCGCCCTGACGTCGAACACCGCCAGTGGTCCGCCGTCGGCCTGCGCCGCGTCGTACAGGGCGATCCGCAGGTCGCGCACCCCGGCGAAGCTGCCGCCGTCCGACGAGGCGGCCAGTACGACCTGGTCCACCGACGGGTCGAGCGCGCCGATGTCGGCCTGGACCGTGTCGGTCAGCCCGTCCGCCGCCCGCTTCTTCGGCATCAGCCGCACCAGTCCGGAAGGGTGCCGGGGCTGGTTGTAGAAGACGAAGTCCTCGTCGGCACGCACCCGGCCGTCGGGGCCGAGCAGCAGGGCCGACGCGTCCACATCGGGCACCCCTGGGCCGGGCGACCAGCGCAGCACGGCCCGTACAGCCGTCGCCGCGAGCGGTACGTTCGAGCCCTTCAACATCGCGTGCGTCATGACCGTAATCCTGCCTTCCCGCCCCCCGCGCGGACAACGCCGGGGCGGGTACGGGCATGGGCACGCCGTTACGCGGGCATTCTGAGTCGGGACGGACGAGTCGAGGATAGGCGGGAGTCTGCTGGGTGAGCCGGACCGGGCTGCCTGGTTTACCTCGATTTCATGTGCGCGGGGCTTCATGACACTTGCACCTACGTACTATTACCGGCCGATCACCTGATGAGGCCGCAACGGCAGTACGGGGGGAGACATATGCGTCATTTCGGGCACATCCCGGCTACTGTGCGGAAGGAACTGTTCTACAAGGAGCCGTCCGAATTCGGAGCCGACGCTCCGGCGAGGCTGCTCTCGGTCGCGCTCGGGGCCACGCTGTACAGCCCCGCGACCCGGCCCCGGCTCGCGGACGACATCCTCAAGCAGAGCGCGCGCGGTGTGGTCTCCATGGTGCTGTGCCTGGAGGACTCCATCGGCGACGCCGACGTGCCGAGTGCCGAGGAGAACCTCGTCCGGCAGTTCGCCGAGCTCGCGGCCCGCGGCACCGACGTGCCGCTGCTTTTCATCCGGGTCCGTGAGCCGGGCCAGATCCCCGACCTCGTCCGGCGCCTCGGCGACACAGCCCGGCTGCTGTCCGGATTCGTGCTGCCGAAATTCACCGAGGAGCGCGGCGGGGCCTTCCTGGACGCCCTCAGCGGTGCCGGGTCCGGGTCCACGGGCGGCCGGCAGTTCTACGCCATGCCGGTGCTGGAGTCACCCGAGCTGCTGCACCTGGAGACCAGGGCGGAGACCCTGGCCGGAGTCGCCCGTACCGTGGACAAGTACCGGGACCGCATCCTGGCCCTGCGCCTCGGTGTCACCGACTTCTGCTCCGCTTACGGCTTGCGCCGCTCGCCCGATATGACCGCCTACGACGTCAAGATCGTCGCGCATGTCATCGCGGACGTGGTCAACGTGCTGGGCCGCTCCGACGGCACCGGATTCACCATCACCGGTCCGGTGTGGGAGTACTTCCCCCGCCAGGAGCGCATGTTCAAGCCCCAGCTGCGCCGCAGCCCCTTCCAGGAAGTGCGGGCCGAGGAGCTCCGCACCACCCTGATCGAGCACGACCTCGACGGGCTGCTCCGGGAGATCGAGCTGGACCGCGCCAACGGGCTCCTCGGCAAGACCTGCATCCACCCCTCCCATGTGCTTCCCGTCCACGCGTTGTCGGTCGTCAGTCATGAGGAGTTCAGCGACGCGCAGGACATCCTTCGCCCGGAGCGGGGAGGTGGAGGAGTACTGCGTTCGGCGTATACGAACAAGATGAACGAGGTGAAGCCGCACCGGGCCTGGGCCGAGCGCACCCTCCAGCGCGCGGAGGCGTTCGGTGTCGCCCGGGAGGACGTCGGTTTCGTCGAGCTGCTCACCGCCGGGCTGGCCGGCTGATGCCGGGTGCCGTGTGGCGGCAGTGGCTGATGATGGAGAAAGAGCCGACTGAGGCAGAAGGACCGGCAGAGGAGAGCGGTACGGCAGTGGTGTGGTCGGGTAGCTGGGTCGCCCAGCGGCTAGGAGTCGAGCTCGTCGGCGACGACGGGCTCAGGGACGTGCTGGGATTGGCCCTGCGGCGCAATCCCAAGCGGGCGCATCTGCTGGTCTCGCAGGTGCTCGGCAAGCATGTGCCGCAGAGCCCGGCCATCGTGTACGGGCACGGGTACGCGCTCGGTGCGCGGGTGCGCGAGCTGCTCGGCGACGAGGAGGCCGCGCGTTCCCTGGTGCTCGGGTACGCGGAGACCGCGACCGGCCTCGGCCACGCGGTCGCGGACGGCCTCGCACTCGCGCCCTATCTGCACTCCACGCGGCGTCCTGTCGCGGGTGTGGCCAGGGCGGGCGGTTTCGAGGAGTCCCACTCCCACGCCACCTCCCATCTGCTGCTGCCGGAGGACCCCGCCCTGCTCGCGGGTGCAGGGCCCCTCGTCCTGGTCGACGATGAGTTCTCCACCGGTAACACGGTCCTCAACACCATCGGCGACCTGCACGAACGCCATCCCCGTACGCGGTATGTGGTGGTCGCCCTGGTGGATATGCGCTCGGCGGCGGACACCCGGCGGCTGGAGGACTTCGGGGCCCGGGTGGGAGCCCGGATCGATGTGGTGGCCATGGCCAAGGGCACGGTGAGGCTGCCGGACGACGTGCTGGAGCGGGGCCAGGCGCTGGTCGCCGAGTACGAGTCCGCGGGCAACGAGCCGGCGGCGTACGCCCCGGACCCCTACCACCCGGTGTCGTACGACCCGGACGCGTACCAGCCGGCGCCGTACGACCCGGCGGCGGTCCGCGTGCCGAGTCGTCCGTGCACCCGGGTGGACCTCGGCTGGCCCGCGGCGGTGCCCGACGGCGGTCGGCACGGTTTCACCCAGGCACACCGGGCCGCGCTTGAGCCCGCGCTGCCCGCCATGGCCGCCCGTATCGCCGACGCGCTCGGCCCCGCCGCCTCGCGGGGCAGGGTGCTGGTCCTCGGCTGCGAGGAGCTGATGTACGCGCCCCTGAGGCTGGCCCAGGCCCTGGAGAAGCGCGGCGGCGGCGAGGTGCGCTACTCGACCACCACCCGCTCCCCGGTGCTCGCCCTGGACGACCCCGGCTACGCGATACGCAGCCGGCTGGTCTTCCCCGCCCACGACGAACCGGCCGACGGCCCCGGTGAGCGGTACGCGTACAACGTGGCCGGTGGCGGCTTCGACGCGGTCGTGGCCGTGGTCGACTCGGCCGCCGACACCCCGGGGCTGCACGCCCCGGACGGGCTGCTGGCGCAGCTCTCGGCCCACATACCCCGGGTCGTTCTCGCCGTCGTCCCCAGTCACGTCCCCTCTGCCCCCCTCACCCCCGGAAGCCGGACCCCCGGAAAGGAACCCATGCTCCCCGAGCCCCTGCGCGGCCCCGCCTTCTCCTCCTACGCCCCCGAAGAGGTCGGCTGGCTGCTCCAGGACCTCTCGGACGCCGAGCTCGAGGCCCCCACCGAGGAGCGCGAGGAGGCGATACAGAGCGGCGGTGCCCACTACGCCGAGTCGCTGCCGGTCGAGTACCAGCCCAGCGTCGACTACCAGCGGCTCTTCCGCACCGCCCTGGACATGTCCGCCGCCCGGATCGCCCGCGCCGTCGGCACGGTCACCGAGACGGTGATCGCGGAGAGATCACCGCGCCCGGTGCTGGTCTCGCTGGCCCGCGCCGGCACCCCCGTGGGCGTGCTGATGCGCCGCTGGGCGCAGCGCCGCCACGGTCTGGACCTGCCGCACTACGCCGTGTCGATCGTGCGCGGTCGCGGTATCGACGCCAACGCGCTGCGCTGGCTCGCCGCCCACCACGACCCGGCCGATGTCGTCTTCGTGGACGGCTGGACCGGCAAGGGCGCCATCACCCGCGAGCTGGCCGCCGCGATCAGCGAGTTCAGCGGGTTCGACCCGGATATCGCCGTGCTCGCCGACCCGGGTGGCTGCGTCCGCACCTACGGCACCCGCGAGGACTTCCTCATCCCGTCCGCCTGCCTGAACTCCACGGTGTCCGGACTGGTCTCCCGTACGGTCCTGCGCGCCGATCTGGTCGGGCCGAACGACTTCCACGGCGCGAAGTACTACCGCGAGCTGGCCGGGGCCGATGTCTCCGGTTACTTCCTGGACACCGTCTCGGCCCGCTTCGACGAGGTCGCCGACACGGTGGACGCCGAGGCCAAGGAGCTGCTGGCGGCGGACCGGGCGCCCACCTGGGCGGGCTGGGCTGCCGTGGAGCGGATCAGCGAGGAGTACGGCATCCACGACGTCAACCTGGTCAAGCCGGGAGTCGGCGAGACCACCCGGGTGCTGCTGCGCCGGGTGCCCTGGAAGATCCTGGCCAAGCGGGGTGCGGGCGCGGACCTCGACCATGTACGCCTGCTGGCCGAACAGCGCGGGGTACCGGTCGAGGAGGCGGACGACCTGCCGTACAGCTGCGTGGGGCTCATACATCCGCGGTTCACCCGGGGAGCCACCGGTGTCGACGGCAAGGCGGTGGCTGCTCAGTGAGTGCCGACGCCGACCTGAACGTGAACATGAACGTGAACACGGACCTGAACGCGAACTGCCTGATCGCCAGTGACCTCGACCGTACGCTGATCTACTCCGCGGCGGCGCTCCACCTCACCATGCCGGACCCCGAGGCACCCCGTCTGCTGTGCCTGGAGACCCACAAGCACAAACCCCTGTCGTATGTCACCGAGACGGCGGCGGGCCTGCTCACCGCACTCGCACGCAGCGCGGTGTTCGTCCCGACGACCACGCGCACCCGTGAGCAGTACGGACGTATCCGCCTCCCGGGACCCGCGCCCAAGTACGCGATCTGTGCCAACGGCGGGCATCTGCTGGTGGACGGTGTCTCCGACCCCGACTGGCAGCGCACGGTCACGACCCGGATCGCGGGCGAGTGCGCCCCCCTGGACGAGGTCCGCCGGCATCTCCGGGCGACGGCCGACCCCGCGTGGGTGCTGAAGGAGCGGGTCGCCGAGAAGCTCTTCGTGTACCTCGTGGTCGAACGCGGGCTGCTCCCGGACGGCTGGACCGAAGAGCTGGCCGCGTGGGCGGAGCCGAGGGGCTGGACGGTCTCCCTCCAGGGGCGCAAGATCTACGCGGTGCCGAAACCGCTCACCAAGAGCGCGGCGGTCCGCGAACTGGTGCGGCGCACCGGTGCCGAGACGGTGCTGGCCGCCGGTGACTCGCTGCTCGACGCCGATCTGCTGCTGGCCGCGGACCACGCCTTCCGCCCGTCCCACGGGGAACTCGCCGAAACGGGCTGGACGGCGGCGCAGGTCACGGCGGTCCCGCAGTCGGGCGTCATGGCGGGCGAGGAGATCCTGCGCCGGCTGACGGCCTTGGCGGCGCGGCCGTCGCCGACGATGCCGTCGCGCATGGCGGCGACCGTACCGGCGCCCGGCCCGGCACCGGGTACGGCCGACACGCCCGTGACGACTTAGCCGGGCGACTTGAGGCGACGTCGGCGGGCCGGGCGGCGGCGGGTCAGCCGCAGCAGCCTCCACCGCAGCAGCCGCCGCCACCCCCGCCCCCACTGGAGGCGGCCGGGGCGGCGGCGCCTGCACTGCCGCCCACGGCGACGGCGGACAGCAGCTTGACGGTGTCGCCGTGCCCGGCCGGGCAGGCCGCCGGGTCGCCGGACTCGGCCATGGGCCTGCTCAGCTCGAAGGTGTCGTCGCAGGTGCGGCAGCGGTACTCGTAACGGGGCATGCCCCACAGATTAGCCGCCGCCCGCGCCCGCTCCCCGCCGTTCGCTGCGCAGCCGCTCCTCCGCCGCCGCCTCGTCGGGGTGGCGGGCCTTCCAGTACGGATTGTCGTGCGGGAGGGCGCTGCCGACCCTGCCGTACATACCGAACCACATCAGCATGATCCCGACGACAAAGCTGAAGATCACGTTCTGGATCTTGAAGTTCAGGAAGTTGATCTCGGTGTCCAGCATCCCCAGGCCGATGAAGCCGTTCAGGATGAACAGGATGCCGAGCACCATGTTCAGCGTGGAGGCGAAGTTCCCCCCGATGACCATGCCGGCGAAGAGCAGCAGTCCGACCAGGATGGACAGCACACTCAACGCGCCGTTGGTGTTGAGACCGGCGACGGTCGAGTCGCCGATGTCGAAGAAGCCGATGTTGTGGGTCAGGCCCAGGATCCCGAAGGCCACCAGGATCAGTCCCATGACCCCGGCGCCGATCCGGTAGACCTTGCTCAGGCGGTGGTCGACGGGCAGATGCTCGTCCAGCACGACGCGGATGCCGCCCTTGTGCTGCGAGGTCCCCTGTACGTGAGTGGATGCCATATCGGCCCCCTTCGGCCGTACGTACGTTCCTCCATGCTCCCTACAGCATCCGCCCGCACCCTTGGCCCGACAAATCAGCCCGACCGGTCAGGACCCGGTGCTGCGATCCCCGCGGATCCGTTCCACCACGTGGGCGACGCTCTCCCGCACGGCTTCCGTCTCCACCAGGAAGTGCCAGTAGTCGGGATGACGCCCTTCGAGACCGGCAACGGCCCGGTCCAGCCGTGCCACGGACTCGTCCAGCGGCCGGGCGTGGCGCGGATCGGGCGTGGCGCGCCCCTGCATCGCGAGCCGCTGAGCGTCGCGGATCGTGAACCGGGTGCGCTCGATCTCCTGCTTCGGGTCCTTCGCGACCGCGTCCAGCCGGCGCAGCCGGTCGCCCGCCGCCGACACGGCCTCATCCGTGCTGTTCAGCAGCGCCCGTACGGTCCCGAGCAGGGCAGTCGCGTCCGGCCAGCGCTGCTCGGTGCGCGCCTTGGCGGCCTCCGTGAGCTTCTCCTCGGCCAGCCGCACATGCTCGGCGGCTTGTACGGGCACCGGCTGGAGGTCCTGCCAGCAGGCGGCGCTGTAGCGGCGGCGCAGCTCGCTGAGGACGGGTTCGACACCGCTCGCGCGCGTGGTCAGCGCCTGCGCCCTGGTGCGCAGCGACACCAGGCGTTTGTCGATCTCGGCGGCCCGCTCTGGCAGCCGTTCCGCCTCGCCGCGCACCGCCTCCGCGTCCCGTACGACCCGGTCGGCGCGCTGCAACGTATCCGTCACCCCGTGCCGACCGGCTCCCTCGTTCAGCTTCGTCAGCTCGGGCGCCAGCGCGGCGAGCCGGGCGGCGAGATCGTCCGCCCGCAGCCCGGAGCCCCGTACGGCGTCGAGCGCGTCGCTCGCGCCCAGCAGAGCCTGCCTGGCCCGCTCCACGGCGGGCGCGAGCCTGGCCAGCTGCGTCTCCGCCGTGCCGAGCAGCGGCCCGAGCCCCTGCGCGAACCGGTCCAGGTCTCCCTTGACCCCTACCAGCTCGTCCTTGGCCCTGGTCAGCTCACCACGTGCACGGGCCGCTACGGAGGCGTCGAGATCGTCCCGGTCCAGATCGTGCGCGTCGACCGCCGTGATGTACCCATGGCTGACCTCGTCGATCCGGCGCCCCAGCTCGGCGAACTCCGCAGCGACCCGTCGGGCTTCCGGCGAACTGTCCACGGCCGTGATCGTCTCGATCGAGATCCGCAGATCACGCTGGGCCGTATCCAGCTCGTAGAACGCGGCGGCGGCGTCGTCCTTCGCCGCCTGGGCCTCGGCCCGCTGACTCTCCGCGCGCCCCCCGAACCAGCGGCGCGTACCGCCCCCGGAGAGCGACACGGGCAGCGCGGCGGCGGCCATGAGCAGCAACGGAACAGGCCACAGCACCAGCCCCAGCACATCGCGCGCGACACCCGCGCGGGCCTTGGCTCCGGCGTACGCCCGCGTGTGTGTCGCCCTCACATCCCGCTCCCGTGCCGTGTCCGCCCTGCCGGTTCAATTCTTCCACCAGCTATGGACGAACACACGGGCCCATCAGTTCGCCGCTCGTACGGAAATCTCACCGTCGTCGCACTTCGCGCTGATCACGTGCGGCCTCCGACCGTCCCACCGCACATCCCCCCCGAGGCGTCCCCTGCCCGCCGCCGCGTTCACCTTGTACGCCTGCGGCCGTTGTCGCATTCCCCGTCCCATCGCCCGGTGCCGGATCCGGTTTGCGGGATCCACCCGTGGGCCATGTACGCTGTTGCCTCATTCCGGGTGCGTAGCTCAGGGGTAGAGCGCTGCTCTTACAAAGCAGATGTCGGCGGTTCGAAACCGTCCGCGCCCACCAGCCCAAAGCCCCCGTAGCGGACCTGCTGCGGGGGCTTTTGACGGTAGAGATTGACGGCAGTCGCTCAGTCCCGGGCGCGCCGGCGACGCAGCAATCGGTCCATATGGCCCATCGCCTCACGCCTACCCTCGTCCGAGACGTGGGTGTAGATGTTCATCGTCACAGCGATCTGCGAGTGCCCCAGAATCTCCATGACCACCCGCGGCGCCACCCCGGCTGCGAAGAGTAGGGTCGCGCAGCCGTGCCGGGTGTCGTGCAGCCGGATACGCGGCAGGCCAGCCCCCTCAGAAACCCGCTCGAACGACCGGCTGAGGTTCCGCGGCTCGACCGGCCGGCCCGTGCGGGTCGTGAACACGTAGTCGCTGCGCTCCCAGGTGCTCCCCGCCGCGGTCCGCTGTTCGCCCTGTCGGAGCCGCTGCCACCGCAGTGGTGCCACGCACATCTGCGGGATAGGGATTGCACGGCTGCGGCGGTTCTTCGTCGTATCCGCGTACAACTCCCTCTGCACCCGCTGGAGCTGATTCCGTACGGTCAGCGTTCGCCGCTCCACATCGATGTCCGTCCAGCGCAGACCCAGGATCTCCCCGCGCCGCAGTCCCAGTGCCACGGCCAGAACGAACGCGGTGTAAAGCGGATCGGTGCGGGCCGCCTCCAGAAAGGTCAGGGTCTGCTCGAGGTCCCACGGGCGGAGCTCCCGCTGCTGGACGCGCGGAGCGGGGACAAGCTGGACGACGTTTCTGGTGATCAGCTCGTCCCGGCATGCCGCGGAGAGCGCGCTGCGCAGTACACGGTGGGACTCTTTGGCAGTGGCAGCCGACGCCTGGTCGGTCACGGTGGCAAGCATGCGACGCACATCCGCGACGCCCAGAGTCTCCAGCCGCTTGGAACCGATGGCGGGCACCAAGTAGCGGCGGACGTGTGTCTCGTACTTTGCGTACGTCGACTTCTTCCGCTCCTTGCGGACGTGCTCGTCCAGCCAGAAGGGGAGCCACTCGGAGAGCTTGGAGGAGCGGGTGGGCGTCGGGATGCCCTGGCGGTCGCGTCGCACCAACTCTTGGCGCTTGGTGTCGCACTCTTCCCAGGTGGCGCCGTAGACGGTCTTGCGCTTGCGGGTGCCGTCAGGTTGGGGGACATAGACGCGGGCTTCGTAGCGTCCGTCCTTGCGCTGCCAGATGCTGCCAGCGCCGTTCGGATTCCTCTTGCGTGCCATCAGGCAGCATCCTCCAACTGGTCATCGATAAAGGCCCGGAGCGAGTCGGCGGGCACGCGGCGGCACCGGCCGACCTTGATGCTCTTGAGCTGACGAGAACGGATGAGGTCGTAGACCTTGAAGCGGCTCATGCGTAGGGCCGCCATGACTTCGGGAACAGTGAGCGCCTGATGCGACGTGGGCAGGGCGGAGCTCATGCGGACATGCCTCCTGGGCTCAGCACGGGGCCACGCGGCCCCTTCTGGGGGATCCGCAACGTCCGCCACGCCGCAACATTGCTGGTCAGCGGCTTGAATCTGTGGCGGATGCTGGTCTTGTTGCGGATAGGTGGGCGCCCCCCGGGGGGGGGGGGGCCCGGGGGGGGG
>NZ_JBHXFA010000006.1:72693-77224 GCF_042724175.1 Streptomyces sp. NPDC127084 | reverse complement strand
GCCGAAAATTTGCTGGTCTGGGGATCTAATGGGGGGCGGTGGGTGTATTTGTTGGGTTTTGGGGCCGGCGCGGGGGGGCGCGGCGGCACCTGTGGCGTGCGGTGGGTCAGCCGACGATCCGGAGTTGGCGTGTGTCGGTTTCCGTAGACATGTGGCGGCTCTCGGAAGGGGTATCCGCCACAGATTCACCGTCGTTGACCTGCGGTGTTGCGGCTGTTGCGGATGTTGCGGATTCTCCGGGGGGAGGGGGGCAGTAGCGGGTCCAGGCGTCGCTGAGGTCCTCTGCGTAGTAGCCCTTCGGGGTCGTGCTGCCGACCCGGATGCCGCGGGGCTTGATCGGGGTGTTGTCGGGGCGGACGTACTGGCTCAGGAGCTTGGACAGGGCCCGTGCGGTGAGTGGCTTGCTGCTCTGTCCGTCCTCGCTCATGTCGGACCAGGGGGCGTCATCGAGCTGCAGGAGTACCTCGAGGATGGCGGCGGTGGGCATCCGGTCGACACCGCAGAACACGCGGTCCCGCAGGTCGGTGAGCAGCTTGACGCCGAGGGAGGCTTGGTCGCCCTCGGATGCGGCCTTGATGAGCGCGACGCACGCGGCGCGGGCCCGCTCGGGCCAGTGCCCACCGGCGGCATCCGCAACGGCGAGCAGAGGCTCCCACACGTCGGCTGGCCGGTCGGTGACGCCGTCGGGCATCTGCGGCCACGCTTCCGCGATCTGGTCATGGATGGTGTCGGTCCACTCCGTGAGTTTGTCTCGCAGGGCGTGTCCCTGCTTCTCGTGGACGCGGCGTCGGTAGGGCTCGCACTTCTCGTTCGGGGCCTTCTTGCGCATGCGGATGATGACGGACCTGGTCAGGATGGTGTCGGGCAGCGAACCGAGTCCGGCCATGGCGACCGCGCAGAACGAGTCGAACCAGCCCGCTCTCTGCTCTGAGCCCTCGCCGACGCAGCGCAGGGACTTCGCGCCGCGCCTATAGCCCGAGTTGAGGAACCCGCGGACTTCTTCGTTCCCGCCGGCCTTGGGGCCGAAGACAGTGTCGATCTCATCGAACAGCAGCGTCGGCGTTCCCGCATCGGCCGCCACCAGCCGGAACAGCGCGTTGGCGGAGGCGTTGACGGTGGTCGCGGAGCGCGGGGTGAGTGTCTCGATGATCTCCAGCGCGCGTGACTTCCCCGACCCGGGTTCGGGGCTCAGGAAGGCGATGCGTGCGGTGCCGTCGAGTGCGTCGATCAGGTGGGCGTGCGCGTCCCACAGGGTGATGGCGACGTAGGCGTGCTCGGTGGGGAAGACGTTGAAGCGGCGGTGGAACGCTTCGACCTCTTCAAGCAGTGCTGCGCCATCGATGGCGGGCTGGTTGGTCATGCGGCGTTCCTCCCTTCCTGGTCAATGGCGCGTAGGGGGCAGTGGTCTCGGTGGGCTTCGTGGTCGGTGATGAGGGCGAGTACACGGCGGTGGCCGATGGCGCTGCTGTCCCGGCCGCACGCGCACTGCGAGGTAGCGGTGGGTGTAGCACCGCGAGGTGCTCGGATGTGCAGCCACGCGATAGGGAAGCGTCCATTGCCCGGGGACGTGGCCATGAGGTGCTGGGCGGAGGGAAGGACTGAGAGGACGCCCTGACGGGCGGCCTTGTGCTGGTCGCACTCGTCACTCGGGGGTGTGGCGCTGGTGGCGGAGTTGGTCCGAACGGCTGTGTCGGGACGGCATTTGGGCTGCGGGCGGGGAAGGTGGTCGGTCATGCCGTCTCCCGGGCGCGGCAGGTACGGGCGGAGTAGGCCAGTGCGTCGCGGATCGTGTCGCGGCACTCGGCCGGCGGTAGTCCGGCCGCTTCCCCGGCCGACCCAAATGCCGTCTCGACCCTGTCTTTGGTGATCTCGCCCCAGACGACGAAGCGCCCGATGGCGATTGTGCGGGTGAGCAGGAGGTGGTGCCGCTGGCCTTCCGGGGCGTTGCGGACCCGTGCGGTCTCGCGTTCCAGCGCCACCGTGGCGCGGCGGGTGGCCCGGCCCGGGATCAGCAGCGGAGCGGGCCACGCGGGGATGGCAGCCAGGGTGGGTACGGGCTGGAGGAGGTGCAGCAGCCAGTCGGGAAGCTGTGCGGCGGGCGCGGGCTCGGTCACCTGGTACGGCCCGGCGGGGGTGGTGCTGCCTGCGGCGACGATGTTGCCGCCCCATGCGCGGGTGTCGACGTTCGGCGCGACGGTCTTGGCTGTGGACGGCAGCCGCACCCCGGCCGGGGCGTGGAAGTACAGGTGCATGCCGCCGCTGGGGGTCCGCACCGTGTAAGTAGTCGGCCAAGGCTGTCCGGCGCGCTCGCAGAGCGCTTGGAAGGACGCCGCGCCGCAAGGCGCGTCCGAACTGCTCTTCCCGCTGGTCTGCTTGGGCACGTCGAGGTCGATGACGATCAGGTCGGAGGGGCCGGTGGCGATGCCGACGTTGAAGGCGCCCGCCGCCCATGTCCGGCGGATACGGTCGGAGTCGGTGGTGGCACGCTGCTCCCACTTCACGTGGCCCCGATCGCACGGGCCGGTACGGGGGCAGGCGTGTTCGCCGTGCAGGGCGGATGCCTTGCCGCCGGGTCGGAGCGGGTGGACGCGCCAGCCCCGGGCCGCGGCGTCCAGCGCCGCGGACAGGAGCGTACGGGGTGGGTGATGGGTCATGCTGGATGTCTCCAGTTCTGTGATGAGGACGGAGAAGCCGGGGCGACCGCGCATCTTTGGCGAGAGCGGGCGGTCGCCCCGGGTGTATCTAGAACGGCGGCTTGTTGTCCGTGGCGGGGTTGCGTGAGGTGTTCCACGGGTCGCCGGTCGGGGCGGCGCCGTTGCCGCGCTTGCCGTTGATGGTCACGGTGGTGAAGCGCAAGGACGCGCCGATCTCGTCGGCTTCGACGGCGAGCATGGAACGGTTCTCGCCCTCGGGGGTCTGCCAGTCGTGCTGGCGGATCCGCCCGGACAGCACGACGCGGGAGCCCTTGGTGAGGGACTCGGCGACGTGTTCGGCCAGGGCGCGCCAGGCGGAGCAGCGGAAGAACGTGGAGTTGCCGTCCTTCCACTGGTTCGTCTCGCGGTCGAAGGTGCGGGGGGTGGAGGCGACGGTGAAGCGGGCCAGGGCCTGGCCGGATTCGAGGAACTTGATCTCGGGGTCGGCGGTCAGGTTGCCGATGATGGTGATCGGGGTCTCTCCGAACGACATCGTCACTCGCTTTCGGTCGTGGTGGGCCGGTGGTCGGCGGTGATGTACAGGTGGGTCCGCCTGGTGTCGCGGGCGGGGTACAGGCGGGGCGGGCCGGTGTCGAACACTTCGGCCAGAGCGGTCTTGATGCGATCGGCGTCGTGGTCGTCGCAGATGATGCGGATCTCGAACACGGGTGTCCTTCGGGTCAGAACGGCGGTTCGTCGCTCGCCCACGGGTCGGGGTGGTTCGTGTGGCGGCGCGGCCAGCGGGGCCGGTGCGGGAGAGGGAGCAGAGCCCAGCGGCGGGTTTCGTCCCAGCAGTGGCAAGGGGCCCAGTCGCTGTCGGCGTATTCGCCGGTGTAGTGGTCGCCGTAGGGGTGCTCGATGCCGCCGATGCCCTCACAGTCGGGGCAGTTCGGGTGGGGTGTGTCGGAGAGGATCAGGGCTTTGCGGGGCCAGGTCGTGACCTGGATGCGCAGTCGGATCACGGGGCGCCTCCTGTCAGTTGTGCAGGTGGGTGTGGGAGCGGGCGAACGTGCCCCGGGTGTGGGTGGTGACGTGGGTGTTCTTGGTGACCGCCCCGGTGTAGACCGCCTTGGAGACGCTGCGCTTGGCGCGGGAGAACGCGGCACCAATGGACAAGGCCGCGAAGGCGACGCCGGAGAGGAGGACGCCCATGCAGATGACGCCGGTGACGCTCATGGAGGCGAATCCCTTCAGCACGAGCCAGACGCCGCAGCCGATGCCGGTGGTGCCGGCGCCGATGCCGATGGAGGCGATGGCGGTTCCGGCGGCCCAGGCGGGCACGATCCGGTGGTCGTCCTGCCAGACCGGCTGCGCGTCCCCGACGCTCGGCGACTCGGTGGTGTCGCGGTAGGACGTCGGGATGGGCGCCGGGGGCGGGGCGGGCCGGTAGAGGTCGTTGATGATGCGGCGGGCTTCGGCGTTGGCTGCCTCGTCGCTCATGCGCGGCCACCAGTCGGAAGGGGTAGCCGGGGTGTCGGTCTCGCTCACAGCACGTGCCTCCTTTCGGGGTTAGGTGATGTTGGATGCGGCGTTGATGAGGGCCTGTATGGCGGAGCGGATGGCGGTGGAGGCTCCGGTGTCGGCGGTGAAGAAGCCGAAGAGGAACACCGCGAGCGCGGCGCCGGGGCCGACGTAGCGGGAGCGGATGAGGACGAAGGTGATGAGCCCGAAGAGGGCGACGGCGGACAGGGTGACGATCACGAGCGGGCCTCCCGGGAACGGCCGGGGGGGGGGCCCCCCCCCCCCCGCCCGCGGCCCCCCCGATGGTTTGTTTGTTTGTAATTGTTTCGTTTCTGATTGGAGTTTGGGTGTGTTTTTGTTGTGGTTGTGTCATTGAA
>NZ_JBHXFA010000006.1:66459-72683 GCF_042724175.1 Streptomyces sp. NPDC127084 | reverse complement strand
GGCCCCCACCCCCACCCCCCGCGCCCGCCCCCCCCCCCCCGATGGCTTGTCGTCTGAATTGTCGTGCGGCTTGTCGCTTGTCTTGTCGCCTTGCTTGTCTTGTCGCTTGTCGCCTCGCAGGTCACAAGCCGTTTCCGACCTCCATGACACCCCCAGCGTGGGTGTTCGTGTGGGGCGGGTGACAAGCGACAAGCGCTACTCGCCCGGGGGCGGTTTGGGGGTGTGGTCGCGGTGGACGTAGCGGGCTTTGGTGCCCTCCCCGACCCGCACGGCCGTGCCGTCCTCAGCCCACGCCTTGAGCCATCCCACGACCGTCTGCCGGGTCGTGCCGTACTCGTCGCCAAGCGCGCGGGCGATCGCAGAGGCGCCGGTGCCGTCCGGCCCGGCCGCGAGGAGTACGGCGAGCGCGGCCCGCTGTGCGGGGCTGTCCTGCTCCGGCTCCTTGCGCAGTGCCGACAGGTTCAGCCCCGCGGACGCGGACGCGGGCCCGGCGTTCGGGTCGGGGGCGGTGGCGAACTGGGCGTCGATCTCCTCACGGAACCGGCGCAACAAGTCATCGTCCCCGCCCGCCTTCCCGGCCCGGTCGGTGCGGTGGGCGGACAGGTTCAGCCCACCGCTCGTAGAGGGCGCGGACTGTTCGGTGCCGGTCGTGTCCGGGGTGAGGTCGCGCATCCACGCGGTGCGCTCCGTATCCCACCGCCGCGCGTAGTCCGCACCGGCCGCGTTCGCGGACACCGTGTCCAGGCGCGGATGCCGGTCGCTGGTGGCGATGGTGATGTCGCGGATCTGAGACGGTTTGATCCGCCACGCCTTGAACAGCGCCCCGGGGGATTCGGGGGTGCCCATGAACCCGGCGCCTTTGAACGGCGCCTGATCCACCCGCAGTCCCCGGCGTCCGGGGAACATCTTCGACAGGTCCATGCCCTCGGTCTCACCGCCGGTCAGGGCGACCCTTACCTTGGCCTCGCGGCGGATCATCAGGTTGCCGAGCACGCTGCCGGTCGCCCCGAGCGCGGTGATGATCGTGCGTCCGCCCATGGAGCGGTGCATGCGGATGAACTCCAAGATCCGGTTGGCGAGTTCCTTCATCCGCCGGTCGGTGGAGACCAGGATTTCCGCGCCTTCGTCGATGATGAGCATGATCTGCGGAATCTTCGCGCTCACCGGGAGCAGGTCGGTGTCGTGCTTGGCCAGCAGTTCCTGGTAGGCGCGCTTGCGGGCCAGGCCGATGGTGATCGCCGCGTCCAGCAGCTTCAGCGCCTCCTCGTAGGTGCCGGCGAGCCAGTCCACACCGGGCCACACCGGAGTACCGTCCGCCTGCTGCAACTCGCCGCCGAGTGCGGGGCGCACCCAGGGCAGGCCTGCGGATCCGGCGTTCAGGTCGATCACCCAGGTCAGCACGTCTTCGGCGCGGGCGAGTCCGGCCAGGATCGTGTGGAGCATGTTCGTCTTGCCCGATCCGGTCGGCCCGACCACGAGCGCGCACTGTTCGCGCAGGTAGGCGAGGACGTCGTCACCGTTGGTGCGGAAACCCCAGGGGATGCCGGTCAGGATCGACAGCGGGCTGTAGTCCTCCGGGTAGGCGCGTTCCTCGGCGAGGACGTTGCAGGTGGTGACGTCCACGATTGCGCGGCCCTGGTGGGCGCCGGGGCCGACCGCGGCGGTGCAGCCGTGCGGCAGCTTCGCATCCGCCGACAGGGCCGCGGCGTACTGTGCGATGCGGTCGTAGGTGATGCCGCCCTGCGGTTCGAGATCCAGGGAGTAGCCGTTGCCGGTCTCCCACATCTCCACCGCCAGCACGCGCACGGTGATGTTGCAGATCCGGCGGATCCGCTCCACCCACTCCGCAGCGATCTGGCGCCGCTCCGCACTCATCTCCAGCGCGACCTGGCGCCGCTCGGCGGCCAGGGCTTCTTCCTCGCGGGCTTCTTCGTAGAGGGCGACGGAGCGGGCGCCGGCACCCATGCCGACGCCGATCGTGGCGAGCGATCCGAGCGCGGCCCAGGACAGGGGACCAGTGGTCATGGCCCATGTGGTCCACCCTGCGCCGACCAGCCAGGATGCGGCCTTGAAGGCGAGGGTGCGGCCCGCGGTGCGGACCTTCAGTCCGGCCACGGTGTGACCGAGAGCTCCGGCGCCGCCGACCGCCATGGCCCACAGGGGTGGCATGCCGGTGGCGGCGCCGGTGGTGGCGACAGCGAGGGCTCCGGTGGTCGCGGACAGGGCGCCGGTCACCGGGGCGGGTCCGGGGCGCCAGTGCAGCCCCCGGCCACAGTCCGCCTGGTTCCGCGTGGTTGGGGGGGGGGGGGGGGGGGGGGGGGGGGGGGGGTGGCGGGCGCGGGGGCGGGGCCGGGGGCCCGCCCCCCCCCGCTCCAGTCCAGCACCGGGCCACTGTCCGCCTGCTTCCTCTTCTTTGCGGCAGTGGTGGCGCTCATGTCAGACGTTCCAGCCCTTCTCGGCCTCGGGGCCGTTGCGGGGGTCCTCGTGACGGGCGATGTCCTGCTCGTGGGCCTGGCGGAACAGCGGCCCCATGTCCTCCGCGACCGCGACCGCGGACATGAGGGCGCCGAAGATGTCGTTGAAGCCGTCCGCGACCTCCTTCTCCAGCGGGAACTCGGAGTCTGCGCGCTCCGCGAGGGTCTTCATCACGTTCGCCACCGACGTGAGCGCGGCCGGGAGCCCCTCGACCATGGCGAGGATCTCCATGGCGTCCTCGGGGTCGTAGGACTGTGCGGCCTGCTCCATCTCGGCGGCGTGCTCTTCGAACTGGAACCCGGACACGTGCTCTCCTTCACTGTTCGATGACGGGTGATCGGTGCTGTTCGGGACGGGTCCGGCAGGGCGCTCCACTCGGTCCCCGAGTCCGTCTGTGACGTCCTGGGCGGCCTCTTGCTCTGCCGCGTCCTCCGCTGCGGCCTGTTCCTCGCGGATCGCCGTATCGCGCTCGGCACGCTCCTCGCGGGCCACGCCGGTCAGCCGCCAGTAGAGGCGCCGACCGGGTTGGACCAGCCAGGGCAGGCCCTTCCGGCCCAACCCACTGGCCAGGAACCCGAGGAGACCGATCGGGAGCGCGAGCAGTGCGGCCAGGGCGCGGCGCCCGTGGAACCGTGCCGCGGAGCGGCGCAGTGCCTTCCGCGCGGCCTGCCGGGCAGGCGCCTTCCGCACGCTCGACCGCCCGGCGGACACCTTCCGCGCGGTAGCCGCATCCCGGCGCACCCGCTGCTTCGCAATGGCCGCCTGCTTCACCGCCCGCGCCTTGCGGCCCGCACCGTTGAGCATCCGGCCCGCCCGACCACCCGACCCCGCCCGCGCCTTGCGGCCCGCACCGTTGAGCATCCGGCCCGCCCGACCACCCGACCCCGCCCGCGCCTTACTGACACCGGGCTTGTTGGGCTTCGGGGTGTTGCGGCGAGCGTCGGCCACCGCGCGCCGGGCAGCAGACGTCTGCTCCCGCTTCTGCGCGCGGGAGCTCCCGGCCTGCTTCTGCGCCTTGCGCAGTGCCTTGACCTGCCCTGCCTTGGACAGCGCACCCGAAGCAGCGCCGCCGTGCTTGAGTCCGGCGGGCTTGTTCAGAGAGACCGGAGCGCGGTGCTTGCCCGCCCCGGACCGGCCCTGACCAGCACTGCCGCGCCGCGAACCGGCGCCAGGTCCGCGCCGCTTCTGACCAGGGACCTTGCCTGAACCGCCAGCCGTACGACCACCGGCTGAACTGGCTCTCCGCCCAGCCGTACTGACTCCGGCGGAGCGGTGGCGTGCGGCGTGCTGACGGGCCGCTGTACCTGCGGCGGCCCGGCGGGCGGCCTGCTTCGGACGCGGGTTGCGGCTGCGGTAGGAGGCGAGGGCGCCGAACACGACCATGCCGGTCACGGCGACCGCCGCGGCGATCGGCCCGCCGGCCAGACCTGCCGCAGCGATCGTGGAGACCGTGGCGTTCGCCCCGGACAGGGCCAGCGGGGCGACAGGCCAACCACCCGGAGCGTTCTCTACCTGGCCGTTCTTCTGCTCATCCGCCTTCTCCGCAGCCTGTGCAGGCGCCGGTGCGGGTGGGGCTTCGGCGGTGGCGGGGGCCACTACTGCTTCTGTACTGGTGTCGGTCATGCTGAAGGCACTCCTTCCGGAGTGAAAAGCAGGACCCGAATGCGCCGGTCAGAGGGAGGCGTTCGGGTCCTGCGCTTGTGTGGGGAAGGCGCTGTTCAGACGTAGTTGTGGGTGGCGTAGCCGTCCGGCGAGAGGCGCCACCGGGAGACGGGCAGGGCGGCCATTAGGCCAGCCGGTGATAGGAGGACCGGCACCGGCCTGCGTGGTCGTTCGCTGTGGTGCGGATGCTCCAAAGCCAGTCCCGTACGGGGCGCTCGGAGTGGTCACCGCAGCCGTGGCAGTCCCATCGGGTCTGGCCATACTGGTCGCCGGTGACATCGATCGCGGCACCGACCTGGTTGTGCAGCCGGATCAGCAGCCCGGCAGGCTCTACCGGGGTGGTGTTCGGGGAGAGCTTCACAACTGGGCTCCTTCCAGCACCGGCACACCGGCCGTCGTGGCGCGGTTGTCGCGCAGTTCCTGGTAGCGGGTGGAGACCCAGCCGACCGACCAGCCGCACAGATCAGCGGCGGTCCGTACCGGCAGGCCCTCACCGAACGCCGCGTGCACGACCCGGCGGGCGTCGGGCTCGGGGAGCTTCTCGTTCACAGGCCCAGCTGCGAGGAGCGCGGCGCGTTCACGGCGCTCACGCTCGGCCCGCTCCTGCTCCTGCCGGCGCGCCTGCGCGGCACGCTCCAGCCGTTCAGCCTCACGGCGCTGCTCTGCGTCACGTTCACGGTGTTCACGCTCCCTGGCGGCTTGTTCACGCTCGCGTTCACGGCGTTCACGGGCCTCTCGCTCCACCCGGGCCGCCTCCTCCACCCGGGCGGTCTCCTCGCGGCGCCGGGAATCCTCACGTTCAGCCTGTTCACGAGCAAGCGCGGCTTCGTGATCCCGCTGTTCACGCGCCAATCCAGCCTGATGTTCGCGCTCCTCACGAGCCTCAGCCCGGGCCCGGTCGGCACGGTCTTGGGCCGCCTGCTCCCGCCGCTCTCGCTCCGCCTGATGCTTCGCTTCCAGCGCGGCCAGAGCGGCCGTGATCGCGCGCCGGTAGGCGAGCCCCGTCTCGGCGGTGACGATCAGCAGGAGCGGCGCCACCGAGTGGACAGCCGCCCCCACCAAGTCCTTCTTCAGCGCCGAGTCGGCCACGTTCAGCGCCCAGGTCATGAGACCGGTCATCCAGCGCAGCACGATCGGCCAACGCCCTCCATGCCCGCCCAGGCGGGCGAGCACGTCATCGAGCTTGACCACGATGACCACCGCCGCGTCCACCACCAGCGGCAGGATCGGGGCCGTCCAATCCCACTCATCCGGTGTGTGCCGGGCCGCCAGCGGGGTCACGGTGAGGATCGAGTAGAGCATCGCCCCCGCCACGATCGTCCACGTCCCCACCGACAGCGCACGCTCCGCTGAACGGATCTGAACACTGTTCATCACGGCGCCCCCGCCCCCGCCGACGCGGCCTCACCGGTAGCGAGGGTGGCGTAGGCCACCAGCCGCAGCCGCACCCCGGCGAACACGGCGTGACCTTCCAAAGCGCCTGTGCCCGCGTCACCGTGAACACGGTGAACAACCTCGTCCGGGCAGATGGCCAGCGCTTCCCGCCACGCCTCGAAGTCGGCGAACCCGTTGTGGAGGGCCAGCTCCAGCACGTTCGGGTAGATCGTCGACACCGACACGCACGGCGCCGGCAGATGGCCGAACTCCACGACGAGCTGCCGCAGCGCCAGCAGCGGCGCCGACAGGTGTGCGAACGTTTGCGTGCTCACGCCGCACCGCCAACACGTACGGTGCGGTTTGTCAGCGCACGGCGCGCGGACAGCACCCGGCGCCGGGCCCGGCGGATCCGCCGCACATCCAACGGCGACGGCTCACGGTCCAGCACCGTGATCTGCGCATCCAGCAGCTCGACCTCCGCCACGATGACGGGCATCTCACGCTCGATCGCGTCCAGCTCCGCGGCCGTGGGCTCAGGGTCGGATTCGGTGGCGGTAACAACCGTCTGACGTGCAACGATGATTTTCACGGGTCGTGTCTCCCTAGCAGTAGGTACGGCCCACCAGCGGGGGGCGGGGGGGGACCCCGGCGGCCCCCGCCGGACCAGGGTGTAAATGGCCGGGCACCCCGGGGGGCGCCCCCAAAAATCG
>NZ_JBHXFA010000006.1:44390-66449 GCF_042724175.1 Streptomyces sp. NPDC127084 | reverse complement strand
TTTTTTTGGGGTGTTTCAACCCTCTTTTTGTTGCCCCCCCCCCTGGGTCGCGGGGGGTTCCCCCGGTGCCCCCCCGCGCCGTACAGGAGTGAAAGGCCGCGCTCACGCGGTCGTCCGCCACAAGAAGGCGGCAGTGCCCCGGGCCGGATCCGATCCGGCGCCCTCGCGGCACGATGCCGGGGCTGAAGTGCATCTGACCCTGCGGTCCGCGGGCTGGTCAGACCTTCTGTAACTCGCTGCTGGCACACAGCACTGGAGCGATCAGCAGGCCTATCCGGCCCACCGTCCACCTGCCGCCGGTCAACGCCCCAGGCGGAGCCTCATCCACGATCCGGCCGACCTTGCCGACCGCACGCGGATCATCAGCACAGGACACGATGAGCACCTTGTCGCCAGCCTTGAACGCCATCGAAACCCTTCCCGAGCCGGAATGCCCAGCTCAGAACCCAGACGGGGCCGGTAGTCCGGTCCCCCTCAAACCCGCCCGTACGGCCGCCGTGCAAAAAACGGAGCCGGACGGACGGAGGAGGCAACCGGCCGCAGCAAGTGCTGCGCGGGTGACCTGACTCCGCGAATCACCGGATAGCCCGGTGCGCTGACACAGCGGCGGATCAGGCAGACGCGACGGGCACAGCCACCGGGCTGGTCAAGCACGGCAGCGCCCAGAGTCTTCGGCGGTGCACTTCAACCTCCCGAAGCGATGGGATGGGAGCTGTTACTCAGACCTCCTTCGCGTGGTGCCGCTGACCCTGGGGAGGTCTGGATCCCGGGGCGCGTTGCGGCGTCAATGTCGGTCCACGCGGTTCTTTAGAGCCGATGGCGTGTCCCCCGTCTGGGGTGTGGGGCCCGGTTGTGACGCGGGTCCGGTCTCGGTCGGCTGGTCTCCACTCGCCTCGGCCGGCGTCGTCACGACCGTGGTACTGCGGTGGATCACGCTGTGGAGTTGTTGAGCACCGCTTCTGAGCAGCCCAAAGAAGACCCCTCAGATGCGGCTGAGAACCGCAATCGACCTCGCATCGATGCAGTACCTCTATTACAGGTACTGCACCGCATCGCGTCAAGCCTGACGGCGAACTCTCTGGTTCTCGCGCCTAGGACTTCTTGGCGCACCATCAGAATCGCTGCAGGTGAGGGGCGTTGTGCACCCCGCTCGTGGACACCTCGGGGTCATCTCGCTACGGTCAGGAAGTCCCTAGACGTCCCACCGGGGGTTGAGATGTCCAATGAGCGCTTACGGTCTGCTCTCTTGGCGCAGGGCATGACCGTGCACGACCTGGCCGAAGTAATCGAGGTCAACCCGAAGACGGTTGAGCGCTGGATCACGCAGGGGAAAGTTCCTTATCGGCGGCACCAGTACGCGACGGCGTCCGCGCTCAAAGTCGAAGTGACAACCTTGTGGGAAGACTCCCGCACGGTGGACAGCGCGACCGACCTGAGCAAGGCGGAGATCGTGACGGTCTACCCGCATCGGCACATGGTGCCCGCCGGCATGTGGCGAGAGATCTACGGGCGGGCCCAGTCGCACATCGACGTTCTCGTCTACTCCGGCCTGTGGCTCTCGGAAGACCCCCTCTTCCATGACCTACTGAAGGCCAAAGTTCGGGGAAACGCCCAGGTGCGGATCCTGCTCGGAGATCCCGACTGTGCAGCCGTCAATCAGCGCGGCATAGATGAGGGGCACCAGATCATGGACGGCAAGATTCGCAACGCCCTGATGAACTACCGCCCGCTGTTCAAGAGCCATCCAGACATCGGCTTCCGACTCCACGACGCGACGCTCTACAACTCGCTGTTCCGTGCCGACGAGGAGATGCTCGTGAACACGCATGTCTACGGCATCGGCGCGTACATGGCACCCGTCCTGCACCTCCGACGGTTGCCTGGCGGCGGCCTCTTCGACACGTACGCGAATAGCATCGAACAAACCTGGGGAGGCGCGCGCCAGGTGACGGATCACGACCTCAGGGGAGCTTGAACATGGGACGCATTGACTACCTTCACGACCCGGATGCTCCGCCGGCCAACTCGGTGGTGCCGTCCGTTGTGGCGTTCGTGCAGAACGACGCAGGCGAGGTGCTGGTCATCCAGCGGTCCGACAACGGTCGCTGGGCGCTCCCTGGTGGCGGCCACGACGTCGGCGAGTCGATCAGCGACACGGTCGTGCGCGAGGTGTGGGAAGAGACCGGAATCAAGGCCGAAGTCGTCGACATTTCCGGGATCTACACCGACCCGGGGCACGTGATGCTGTACGACGACGGCGAGGCGCGGCAGCAGTTCAGCATCTGCTTCCGTGCCCGGCCCATCGGCGGGGACGTGCGTACGAGCAACGAGACGACGCAGGTCCGCTGGGTTGCCCCGGCGGACCTGGCAGGACTCGACATCCACCCCACGATGCGACTCCGTATCGAGCACGCCATGGACCGGACGCGCACGGTTCCCTACATCGGCTGACGCTTCACCGCGGCGACCCGTTCGAGCACTCGGGCGGTACAGGCCAGGATCTCCGGTTCGGCGCGCCGGATGAACATGCCGATCAAGCTGTCGGGCCCGTACCGCCCTGCGATTTCGTTGACGCGGTCGACGGGATTCGTCGGGGTCCCGTCCGGCGTCGTGTTCATGTCGCAGAAGCAGAGCGCGTCGGCGAGCTCCGCGTGCTCCCGCGGGAACTCGGATTCCAGCTCCTCGCGCAGTCCCCGGGCCTCAGCTTCCATCCAGGCGCAGGAGTGGTGGGCTACGAGACGGATCACGCGAAGGTCGGCATCGGCGACGTCCCGCAGGTACCGGGCACCGTCGAGCGGATGGAACCCGGTCTTGGCGAGGTCGGGGGAGTAGCCGATGTCATGGAGCACCGCCGCAGCCTCCAGCAGCTCGGCGTCATCGCCCAGGATCGGCGCGATGATCTGAGCACGCTCGGCGACCCCTAGCGAGTGCGCCCACCGCCGCGGCAGCGGCTCGGCGAGCAACGACTCCGCGAGCGGATAGGCCCAGTCGGTCAGTCCAGTGCTGCTCACGCTACGAACGCCCCTCTCGGTCCGGCAGGGCCAGTACGACTCGCTGCTTTCCTTGCTGGCTCGCCGATAGCAGGCCGGCAGCTTCAAGCTTGTCGAGCGCTTTGGCCACCGTTGGCCGAGCGACACCGAAGCGCGTAGCCAGGGCGCTTGTGCTGGGGAACTTGTCTCCCACGTTGAGGTTCTCCGAACGAATCACTTCAGCGACCAGCTCGGCCAACGGCCGGCGGTCCCGTTCCTGCCCCGGACGAATGACGCGCCACCGACCTCCCGGCACCCGCTCGGCACGCCCCTCCTTCTCGAGCACGCCAAAGACGCGCAGCGCGACCCCTCGTGAGACGCCATGTTTGCGCGTCAGCTCTGCGGCTGAGGGCAGCTCGGCCATTTCTGGGTTGGCGTCGATCTCCGCCCTTACCACGTCGGCGATCTTGAGGAAGGTTCCGCGAGGGCTGGCCTCCTGTGACACGCGCGCTCCCTTCTCGTGCTCGTAGTCACGCACAAGCGTGCCATGGCGCCAGTTCGCGCCGGGTGTGAGGCGCACTTGGTCCGAGAGCTGGGGCGGTACAACCTTCCCTGCCAACCCCAAGGCACCTGCCGCGCACGACGCGGCGCGTGCGGCCCGTCGCCCGGGCCGCCGGCCGCACGCCTGACAGCTTGGGTTGATGGGCGATGAACCGCGACGCGGCCGAGGCGGTACGCGAGTGCGGCTCAAGGCGATGGCTCCGGCGGGGCGCTCTGGCTCCGGGATGGAGGGGGGCCGTACGCGGGTGCCGACTGGTGGGTGCTGAGGCGGAGAACTCCCATCCCGCCTGCCATCGACCCAGGACAAGCCGAGCAGCCACGGCACCGGGCGTCAAGGTCGTTCGTACGACAGTGGTGCGCTCCACCTGGACGCCCGGCGCCGCGCCTGCCCCACACAAGTGTGGGCCGACGGCAGACGGGATGGGAGTTAGGGGTGGGTGGTGGGCTAGGCAGTGGAACGCTCGAAGGCATCCCCAGCGACCAAGTGACTGCCACGGGGTAACGGCGTCACCTACAGCCACGCCGCCCCATGAGACAGCCGGACCTTCCATTACTACTTAAGACCGTGTGCCGCCGCGATGTACGGTCGCTGAGCGAGGAGGGTTTCCAGTCTGCTGTCGGGCCACAGTTCGATGTAGGGCGCGTTGCCCTCCGAGTTGTGCCGTTCCACCCAGGACACTGCGTCAGCGGTGAAACGGCCGCTAGTGGCGATGACAATGCCTCGCACGAGCGGAGGTCCCCACAGCTTGCCCGCCGTCGCGGTCTCGTTGACGGCAGGTGCGTTGACCGAACGGCTGCGCCAGTGCTTCGCTTGAACGATGACGCGTTCGGTACGAACACCGCCGGAACCGTCGCGAAGCACGCGGTCCATGGAAAGATCACGCCCTCTGTCAGGGGCGCGAGTTTGCATCAACCACTCTACGTTCTGATGCTCAGGAATGTCCCGCAGCAGGTCGTAGAGGAGCCGTTCGAACCCGTCGTCGTCGAGCCGATCCCACGGCAGAGCCAACGTGGCCGCCCCTGTGAGGCTGCCGGAGGCAGCATGTCCAAGGTCGATGTCTGGGACGGGCAGCGGATCACTGTCGCCTACAGCCTTGGCTTCGATGCCGGCACGTACGGCAGGCCAATCGAGTTCGACGATGTCGTGCCAATCGTGGCCCTGGCTAAAGCGCATGTGCCGATGCAGATCCCACCATCGATCGAGGCTTTCGGCGTCTTCACCCAGAAGCCTTGCGATCTCCCCAATCGCCGCCTCGACCTTTCTGGTCTGTTCGTTCTCCAGGCGCTCCAACGAGTCTCGCGCCGCCCCTCCCAGTGCGCGTGGCAGTACAGCGTCGACTAGCGCGACGAGTTGTTCCAATCGGCCTCGTGCCGCACGTCGGCGGGCTCGGTCCAGGCGGTATCGGTAGGCGGCAAGGTCCGCTTCGGGCTTGTCCCCAGCAGCATGCACATCGGTAGGGGGCTCGCCAATGTCGAGGTAGTCGATGAAGGCTTGCCCCATGTCCTCTATGTCCGGGAGAGGGTCAGTGATGGTCCAGCCGTCAATCGGCGGGAGCCCGGGAAGTAGATCGGCCCAAGCCGCCTTTAGGCCGTCGTACTGGACGTCCGAGCCGAGCTGCGGTCCGGTTGGGATGAACGGCTTGGCTTGCTCCCAAACTTTCTCCAGCTTCCTCAAGTTGGCCGCCGTGCGGTCCATGGCGCGAAGCAGTTCTTCGAGGTCCATGCGCACAGATTGGCACTGTCAGTGAGGCTGTGGAGGGCTTCTCCCATGACGACTCTGGCTGACGATGCCGAGGAGTCGACCCTCGCCAAGCTCAGCATGGACGATGACCGTCTCGTCGGGGCACCATCTACAGCTCGCCGGAACCTTGCTCCGAAAGCCGCTCGTGCTTACTCAACTGCCTCGAACTCATCCTTCCCTCCATCCGTCGTGCCGCGATCGCTTGGCGGGAGCCGAGACTCCTCGTGACGGACTGCGTTGGCATTGCGGTGTCCCTGCTGCCCTACTGTCCGGTCGGTCTCTGAACAGCAGAAACAGCAAGGACACCTCCGCGGAAACTTGTCCGGGCTGTCTTGCTACTTCCTGAAGATCCAATCTGGGGGTCGATAGAAGGTCCGATCGCCGAGCGAAGCACCCCTCTGCGCATGAGTGCGGTTTTTGAACGCTTCAAGGTTTCGGGCAGCCCCGTCGCCACCGCTGACCTCTTCCATGATCTCACGGAACGCATCTGCCACGACTGGAGAAAAAGCACTTACCGCCTTTACGCACGCTTCCATCAGCAGAAGCGACAGCGAATCCAGCGCATGTCCCCGAGCAGTATGAATGGCCTTCTCGCTCTGTGAATCTTGCTGGATATTTTGAAGGATTTCACGCGCCCCCGCTTGCCTAACTCTTGCATGCGTGTGAGCAAATTCTCCCAAGGCTCGATTAAGGGCCGACAGGCGTCGATACCCGGCTGAATTAATCCAGTCCTTTGGGGTCGTCGCGGGAGATCCTTCGAGTTTTTCCGCACGATCCCGCTTCCCTGCCCAAACACTAAGACGAGCACACTGCTCAAGAAGCGACCGTAGGAGCGCCATTGCCCTATCGTCGTCTTCCAACCAGAGCCAGTATGCACTGCGTAGCGCTGAGGAACAGACTGCGGCGGCATTTCCCAACGGCTCACCCTTCGCCCACACTGAGATCAAGCCGGCCATCTCCGCGGCCATGATGTACTGAAACTCACGTACATCGATATTGGCAGGGTTAAAGGCATCACCGAGCTGCTCTTTCTCCTGCTCTAGAGCCCAGCCAGCCCAATGTGCAGCGCGCGCTCGGCGCTCGTAGAAGAGGAGGTGGGAAAACTCATCGTCTCGGTAAAGGCGACCGGCAGGCCGCTGGCCCTGCATGACGAGCTCATAAGCACGTCCTGCATTCTTAAGTCCTTCTACGATCCTTTGGTGCAGTCCAGCGTTTGGCTTCAGTGGTACGAGCGCCTGAAGCATCGGCGGGGTCCGTCCGGCAGGCATGCGCTCGACAGTGGATAGCAAGTCTCGATTTAGCCCAGGATCCTTGCTTCCCGTCGCCAAGCAGACGCGAATCTGACGCAAGTTTAGGATCATCACCTCAGAGAGCATGCTGGCAGCTTCCCAAATATCCACGCCGTCCGAATTCAAGAGGTCGCCAGCCTCCCACTGTACGACTTCAGCTACCGAGTCCCGCCCATGAAGGAGGTCCGACATTAGAACCCAAAGCACTCCAGGATGCGAGTGATAGCCGTCACCTATGATTACGTACGGACCGCTTGCGCATTGCTCGCGTGCCTCATCATCCCAGTCCCCAGAATCCCCGGTCTCTTGCTGATCAGGCCGTGCGATTTTTTCCGCGTAAGGCCCGACCGAATAGAACTTTGCCCATGCTCGGGCGGCAAAGTCCCCGAAGTTCTCTCCCTCCTCATGGACAACTCCGCAATTGAACGCAACGTTCTCAGTCCACCGCTCAAACTGGGATCTAAGGATCGCTGCGGCACCAACAAACTGACCACTAAATAGAAGGCGGGTAGCGGCGTAGAAACTGTCACTCCCCCAAGCCAGGTTTTCCAGCCATGAATCACCAACCGCCGCTGGCGGTCGATTCCTGGATGCCCCGAGCTTGCGCAGAGCGATATCCACTACTGCCGATGAGGCAATAACCGACATTATCGGTTCCACGACCCCAGGAGGGATCCTAGGGATGTTCGTCATACGTGCATTGTGGCGGGCGATGAGCGCCTCTATGACGTGACCCCTGTCCTTGGTCGCCATCTTTTCGTAATCATCGATCGATGAGCCTCGGGATGGCCCTTTCCGCTGGCCGCGGGATGCTGGACCTGCTGCCTTCTGTGCACGTTCCCCTCTGGACGCCGCTTCCGCCCTCAGTGCAGCTCGGCGTCGACTTGCTCGCCCCATGCCCGCCCCAATCCGCCCCAATTCCCTTGTATCGACCCATCATGCCGCTCAACAAGATCACTCGCCCGACATTTTGTTTCGCCAAGGCGATCATGTCCGTGGGGAGAGCGCCTTGTGGTCGCCAGCCTCACCGATTCCAGCCGCCGACGGAACGCGGCCTACTCGTAGACTGTCGAGCCCAAGCAGGCAGCGTCGATCATTCTGATCTGCTGAGACGCATGAGACGCATGAGACGCAGGGGGCCTCCGGAGCCGTGTTCTTTCACGCCGAGCGGAGCGTGGTGCGCCCAGCTCCGCATGCCCGTGACGGCAGTCGTTGACGGCAACGTGGGCGCACAATGGCTGATCCTGTAGGTCAAAGGCAGCTCGGGGAGCCACGGGCGGGTGGCCCTATCGCACCCTGTCGAACGAGGCGGACGAACTTACAAAGCAGATGTCGGCGGTTCGAAACCGTCCGCGCCCACGCTTGTGACCAGGTGACTGGTCGATGAAGGCCCAGGTCAGAGCACATGCTCGGCCTGGGCCTTCCCCGTTTCACTACACCCTGACTACGGTCTGAAATACGCCCTAGCCCAGTCTCACTACGGAGCCCCGGCCCCTTAAAAATCCCCTAACGGATCATGAGGGAATCAGCAGGTGAGGCCCGTATACAGCGGCGACCCCCCTCATTGGATGAGACCTTGTCAGCCCTGCCCCGTAGCCTTGATCGCATGACAGGGCCGGGGCGGTCTGCGGACCAGATCAACCAAGAGATTCGGGCCCTGTGGGCGGGCTACTGGCCCGGGTGTGGGCAAAGCTCCACCGCGTGGTGCTCGACGAGCTCGGTGCCCGCGGCGAGCTGGACTGGTCCCGCTGCGCGATCGACTCGGTGAACATGCGGGCCCTGAAAAGGGGGACCTGACAGGTCCGAATCCTGTCGACCGGGGCAAGTACGGCTCGAAGATCCACCTGATCACCGAACGGACCGGTCTGCCCATATCCGTCGGAATCTCGGGCGCAAACCTGCACGACAGCCAAGCCCTGATCCCTTTGGTCAAGGGCATACCGCAGATCCGCTCCCGCCGCGGACGCAGGCGGCGCAAGCCGGGAAAGCTTCACGGCGACAAAGGCTACGACTACCCTCACCTGCGGCGATGGTTACGCAAGCGGGGCATCCCCCACCGCATCGCACGCAAAGGCATCGAGTCCTCACAGCGGCTGGACCGGCACCGCTGGACCATCGAACGCACCATGTCCTGGCTCGCTGGCTGCCGGCGCCTTCGTCGACGCTACGAACGCATAGCCGACCATTTCCTCGCCTTCACCAGCATTGCCTGCACCCTCATCTGCTACCGCAGACTCACCAAATGAGATGACGTCTTAGGACGAGACGGACACCTGCTACGCCGCACGGGTCAGGTCCGTCTTCACTCGTCGGGGCATCCGCGTCTGAGCCACGGTCGGGGGCATCTGCCGCTCGACTGGCCGAAGTCAAGGCGGGGGAGGGGAAGGGATCATGGAGTACTGCCCCTTGTGCGACTTAAGCGCTTGCTCAGCCTATGTCAGTCGAAGTTGCTCATCGGTCACCCGGTCTGTCCAGAGTCCGAGTCTGTGATCCAGCGCCCTTCGGCGGAGTCGTGCACGTACGCCGGCCTCCCCCTGGTCCCGCTCGTGCGGAACGGCTTCCCGCCGTCCGTGATCCACACCGTCCCCGTACGGCCCCCGGCGCTCCACTCCAGCTCCAGGTACCAGCGGCAGTCGCAGCCCGCCGTCCGCGCGGAGACCAGCAGCTCCTCGGGGTCGGAGGAGGTGACCTTGTACGGGAAGGAGACGGCCGGGATCTTCCGGACCTCGGCGCCGGAGGCGTCAAGGCCGTCGACGGGCCTCGCGAGCGGGCGCGGCCGGTCGAGGTCCACGGCGAAGTGGCGCGGGGTGACGGCGCCGCCACAGCCGTTGTCCATCCGGTACGCGTTCCACGGCAGCGGCGCGGCGCGGTCGACCACGCGCACGTGCAGGGCATGGAGGACGACGGCGTCGGACGGCGACCGGCCCTGGACCGTGATCCGCACCAGCGCCTCCCCGCCGTGCACGGCACCGTGCGTCCCGGCCCACGCCCCGGAGTCGGCCGCGACCGGCGGCGGGGCGACCGCGCGGGGGGCCCGGTCCACGAGGTAGGTGTGCCCGCAGCCGCCCTCCCAGAGCTGGGAACCGATGCTCCAGGTGAAGGGGAGGGGGGCCGCAGTCCGCCCCGGAGCGGTGGAAGCGGGAGCGGGGGCGGAAGCCGTACGGGTGGGGTGGCCGAGCAGGGCGGCGGCGAGGGCGAGCACGACGAGGGCGACGGCGACGGCGACGAGGAGGGGAGCGGGGGCGCCACGACGGGGGCGGGCGCGGGGCGCCTCCGGCGCGGACGGATCCGCGGCGGACGGGTCCGGCGCGGTCGGGTCCGGGGCGGGGCCGGGGCCCGGTTCCGGCGCGGACGGTTCCGGGTTCGATTCCGGCGCGGCCGACACGGCCGGCACAGGCGTGGGCGCGGGCGAGGCCGCTCGGCGGCGGGCGCGGTCCGCCTCCGTCCAGGCCGCCTCCAGGGCCCGCCGTTCCTCCTCGTCCGCCCCGCACAGCAGGGCGAGGCGGTCGACCACGGCGAACTCCTCCGGGACGGTCGCGCCCGAGCAGTAGCGGTGGAGGGTGGACGCGCTGACGCTCAGCCGCCGGCCCAGCGCCTCGTAACTCCTTCTGTCCCGCGCCTTCAGCGCGCGCACGAGCCCCGCGAACTCCTCGACGGCGGCGTCCTTCGGCATTCCATCCCCCTCGACCCTGCGTCCCATCCTTCACGTCCTTGCACGTCAGCGGGGGTGGAATGGTTCCGGGACGGCTGGTGGGCGCGTGATCGTTGCAGCCGGCGGGTGCCGGCCCCACGCTGGTTGAGCACTGACCGAACGAACGACCCGACGGGGGATCCACCACCATGAACAAGCTCCGCACCGCACTCGCCACCGCAGCCGCTGTCGCACTGGGCCTCGCGGCCCTCGCCACAGCCCCGGCGCAGGCCGCTGCCCAGCCCGCCTTCCTCGCCGCCTCCCAGATGCCGCCGTCGTCGACGCCGTGGACCGCCACCCAGGTCTTCACCGGCGTCCCGGAGAACGGCGGCGTCCTCTGCGCCCCGTACAAGATCCCGGCGCAGAACACCCGCTACCGCGAGTTCAGCACCGAGCTCGACACCAACGGCGTCCAGGTCACCACCGTCGCCCGTACCGAGGCCGACGCCGTGAAGCTGGTCGACACCCTCCGCGGGGCCCTCGCCGGCTGCGGCCCCCTGCTGGAGCAGCAGAATCCGGGCCTGCAGGCCGTCAGCGCCTCCCACGGCAAGCTCGCCGTCGAGGAGGGCGCCTGGGTCTACAGCCTGGACACCGCCGACCCGCAGATCGGCATCTCCGACATCCACCTGTTCTCCGTCGGCCGCGACGGTCGCACCGTCACCCTCGTCCGCTGGGGCCAGATGGGTGACCTCGAGGACGCCCCGCTGACCGCCTTCCGCACCACGACGAAGACCGCCGTCAACAAGCTCCACTGACCCGGGGGCTCTCCCGAGGGCTGACCACAGCTCGACAGCGGCGCGGCCGGAACCCGGGCGCGCCGCTGTCGTGCCCACCTGCTCCGTCGGCGGCGACCACTTCCTGGCCTTCACCAGCATCGCCTGCACCCTCATCTGCTAACGCAGACTCGCCAAATGAGATGGTCTCTTAGACAGCCACCATGGGGCGACAACGTCGTGCTTTCGCGGGCAGGTCCACCGACTGCCCGACGCGCCGGAAGCTTACGGGGCCATGATCTCTCGCCCCATGGCAGCTCACGCCCAAAGCCGCACCGTCGACCTCGCAGCTACAGAACGGCGCGGCCCCAGTGAACTCCGTCGGAGAATGCAACGATTCCCTGACAACACCGAGATGCGCACAGTAGCTTGGAGAAATGACGCTAGGGAGTGAGAGTCTGCAAAGCTGGCTGGCTACCGTAATGGATCCCGCGAAACTCAATAGAGAAGTCGGCTTGCCGGATCTAAAGTTCCCAACGGGTGAGATTTTCGATGAATTCATCCAAGGGATCAGGCAGCGCAGCGACGAGGAGGTAATAGCAGTCCTGGATCGATTGCTACTTCCGAACACATGCCTCATTCAGCATGACAAATTGTTCTGGCTTGCCAACTACGACCCCAAGCTGGAAACCATTGCGGCGGATTCCGAGGAGGAACGGGAAAGAAGGATCTCGTTCCTCAAGGGGCCACGCTACGCCAGCACGCGACAGCGATTCCTGCTGGAGAATGATCGAATCTTCCCGTGGGAAGGCCTCACCTGGGTGAGGAAACTGCTTCCGGACAGACCCGCCCTTGCGATTCAGGCGCTGGAAGCCTACCTGATCGCCAATTTCTGGAACCTACCAGACGACCTGATTCACGGCCTCTCCGACGCGCAGGCCGTTATTCGCGCAAATTACATCGGATTCCCTGAAGAGTTCGAGGAGCGGCGGGAGCTGTTTTATGGCATCACCCCACGTGAATTCGAATTCCTGGCTGTGCGACTGTATCAGTCCATGGGATACGAGGCGGAGGCAACACCGGCATCCGGGGACGGTGGCAAGGACGGAATCTGCCACTTGCGTCATCCAGGACGCAGCGAAAAGGTTCTTCTCGAGATGAAGCGACACAAGGATCCTATTGGTCCGTCAGTGGTGCGAGAATTGCATGGGACGGTATCACTGGAGCATGCGAACAGAGGTGTCTTAATCGCTTCCTCCACATTCACGAGCGACGCGCATGAGATAGCGGACCAATCCCTGGTAGAGCTGATCAACGGCCAACGGCTTTGCGTCATGCTGAACGAACACCTTGGATATACATGGCCCGCTCGCCTCGAATACCTCATACGCGACACCGGCACGTCTCACTCATAATTCAGTGCACCGAGCAGCGCTGCCTCAATATGCGAGTGTTTGATCCGCGCTTCATCACCGAACAACGGAGAGCCGTGGTCTACGGGAGGCAACCGTATGTGCACCACCGCGCCCGCCTTCTTGAGCGATGACCACCAAGCCGAAGATCAGGTCGCTGAGGTCCACGGGCCGCAGGTTAAGATCGCGCGCGACTTCTGCCAGCGGGGTGCCTTCCGCGCGGAGAGCGGCGAAGACTTTACCCAGCACCTGGGAGGTCTCCCGGGTGAGTGTGCTTTGGGGCTCTGCCCTCCGGTAGCCCATGCGACTGAGCTCGACGCAGTGCGTGCGGTACTGCCATTCAGTGGTGAGGTTGAGTTCGTGTAGTCGGTGGGCGAGTGCAATGGCAGCGACTCTCCAGCGTCGCTTCGCCTGCAGGATCCAGCCGGTGCTCGGGTTACGAGGGGCGTGTGCCAGAACGTCTGCGGCCGGCATGAGTAGGGCTGCGGCGAAGCGGTGTGCTTCCCCTTCGGCTTGGGGCCCGTGCGGTACCTGCTCCTCGCCATGCAGAACCAAGTGCCCAGCTCGTGTGCGACGTCGAAGCGTCCCCGCTCGGCGGTCTTTTCTGTGTTCAACAGCACGAACGGGATACCGCGGTCCCAGAAGGAGAACGCGTCCACTTCTGGGCAGTCCCGCGACAGCGAGAACGCGCGTATGCCGTGCGCCTCGAGCAGATGAACCATGTTGGGGATCGGGGCAACGCCCAATCCCCAACGGGTGCGGACAAGTTCGGCCGCGCGCTCGGCAGGGCAGTTCTCGACACCGGCCTCGCCTGGGAAAACTGGCTCGTCATCGCTGCCGAGTCGGCTGAACGACGTCAGGGACGGGAGGTCTGGCGCTGGCAGCTTGAAGCGAGTTCCGATCCAGTCCTGCAGGATCCGGGCGAGGCGACCGTTGCTGAGGGCGATGTCCCGTTGTGAGGCCGTCATCTTGCTCAGAGCTCTGAAGCTGACCGACTCCACGGACAGATCGGCGACTTCTTCGGCGACAAAGAAGGACTCCGGGAACGCCAGCGTCTCAGCGAGGGTGGCCAGAGAGGCCGGGGGTGGGTAGGCCCGGCCGTTCTCGTAGTCGGACAGCCGGCGGGCGGTGAGTCCGACCATCTGGGCGAGACGGGTGACGGTGAGCCCGCGGCGCTTGCGCGCCAGCACGAGCCGAGATGCGGTGGTCATGGGAGTGCCAATGGGCCGATGCTCCTGTCTACGCCCCGCTCCGGCCCGGCCGCCGGCCGCACGCCGAACGGCGAAGGGTTGACGAGGGACAAACCCGCTGTGGCTGGGGCGGTCGACTCCGCGGCTTTAGGCAGCCACCATGGGGCGAGCCTCGAAGATCGGGGGCCCACATCGGGCTTTTGCGGGCAGGTCCAGAGACTGCCCGAGTCGCGAGAAGCTTACGGGCCCCCGATCTCTCGCCCCATGGCAGCTCCAGCCCAAAGCCGCTCCCGCCGACCTCGATGTCACCCGGCTTCGGCGTTCACCGCAATCAGTCGCCCGAGATACCCCAAAAGTAGATCTCCTGCGGCGCTCCCTCAACGTCGTGCAGCACAATGCACCGTGCCCCCCACCGCTCGCAAGGTAGGTCGATAGGTTCAGGCATATCAGTCCGCCTGGGCTTCCGTGAGCCGAAGAGCTGCAACGCTTCGTCCTCGGTCACTGGCAGCAATGTGCCGGCATCCGCCTTCTCCTTTGCCCCGACGAGGCGAACGATGTCCAGGATGGAGTGCGTCCCGCTCTCTTGGACGTCCTCGTTCTCCCAGAGCTCTTCCTCAGTGCTCGGCCACGGCTCGCCCTCATCCTCCCCTACCCAGTAGTAGTCGTGGCTCTCGAAGACCTCGCGCCGCAAGCCTGCGAACGCCCGCCCAAGATCCTTCTGGTACGGCACTGAGTAATCCCACCCTGATGCGCCCATGCTGTCGCGCCCCTCCCAATCTCGGATCGGGCGGACGCTAGCAGCCCACCCTGACGGCCCATTCAGCAGGGCTCAGAGGCCGCATGCCGAACATGCAACCCACGGTGACTCGCGCCACAACGGTTTTGCGAACAGCAGTGGAGTACAGCAACCACAGTGACCCTAGCCAAACCCCAACGCACCCGCGGAGCCGAGCGGCCAGCCCAGAGATCCAGCGGCTATCCCGTCCGGAGTTCGCAGAGGAGGTAGGCCGTGCCCGATCCGTGCCCGTTGAGGCGGTGAACCGACCTCGATGAGCTCCTGGCGCGCTACGTCGCTGCGCTCGAGGCTCACGAGATCCCACGACCGTACTGAATGCCAAGACCTTAGCTTGGGAATCACCGCGCTTCTACAACCTCTCTCAGCCCCTGACCAGGCACTACGGGTGCTGGAGTCACCTCTGGGGGAACGCTCCAGCCCCCGCCGTTGACCGCGGCGAGCAGGAGACCGGCCGTTTCCCGGGCGCCAGCGATGTCGTCTCGGTCGCATGCTGCAACAACTTCAGCGACTTCGCCGCGGATGATGGAGAGTGAGTCGCCCTGGATCAGGACACCGGGGAACCGGCGGGGTGGCAGGCGGACTACGGCATTGTTCCCGCCGTCCGTGAACAGCTCAGCTTCGAGCCGTTCCATACAGCCATCCAAGCTGACATCACCAGTTGACATCAACGGCGGCGGACGCGAGCAGCGTTGGGCGATCGCGGGCAGCGCGGAAGCACGAAGCCAGAGGCTCTACGTGGCCCATACGGTCGAACTTACAAAGCAGATGTCGGCGGTTCGAAACCGTCCGCGCCCACCAACACAGATATGCGACAAAGGCCCAGGTCATCCGGTCGTTTCCGGAAGCCTGGGCCTTGTTCGTTCCTTCGCCGCGGAGGCGAACGCTGGGCGTCGTGCCAGTTACGTGCCAGATGCCTACGGGACAGCCCTTAGGCTCACGACGCAGATCACGAGAACGGTCATGTCTCCTCCGTAGTGTCAGACAGTCGTGCGTGCACGCGAAAGGAGCCTGCGCCACCTCTTCGATGGGCGCGGCGACGGGGTAGTCGGGGGTTCCACGGATTCCTTGCTCGGCGGAAGCGGCCCAGCTGCCTGGCGGGGCGGCTGTTGGGGGCTGATGTCGGCGGACCGCCGCGGAGTGAAGGCGACCGGGAGGGCGGAAGGGCGGGAGGTCATCCAGTCGGTCGTAATGCGGATCTCGGAGTTCGGCACCGCCAGGTGTATGTCCGGCAGCAACTCGAAGAGCACCTCGATGCCGGTGTCGGCAATGGCGCGGCCGATATCGCCACCAGGGCACGCGTGCGGCCCGCTGCCCAGCGCAAGGTGCGCGCGGTTGCCGGACATCGAGACGGTGAGGTCCGGGCGCTGTTCGGGGTCGACATGGGCTGCAGCAATGCCCATGAGGAGCATGTCGCCCTTCTTGATTTGCTGTCCCGCCAGCGTGTGATCGGCGAGGGCCCATCGGCCGGGGAGCACGTTGAGGCTGGGGTTGTCCCACATCACCTGGTCGAGTGCCTCCGGCAGCGTCAGGGTGCCGCCGGAGAGCCTGCCGCGGAAGCCTTCGTCGGTCAGTATCAATCGCAGTGTTTGGGTGAGCAGGTTCACCGTGTTCTGGTGTGCGGCGACGAGGATCAGCCGCAGATGTTCGACTACCTCCGTGCGGTCGAGCGCGGAATCGTGAGCGAGGAGGCGGGTTGCCAGGTCCATTTCACCGGGCGAGCTTGCCTTGTGCGCGACCAAGTCCTCAAGCACCCGGGTCACGAGGCGGTTGCTGGCCGGGGCGGTTTCGCTGCCCCGGATCAAGTCGAGCGTCGGTTCGACGAGCAGAGGACCCTTATCCGGGCTCATGCCGATAATCCGGCTGGCCACCAGCATGGGCAGGCGCTCGACAAAGTCGCCGACGAGGTCTGCCCTTCCAGATTCAGCGAAACGCGCGACGAGCTGGTGGGTGAAGTACTTGACGTACCGTCGCATACCGTGCCGACTGATTGCGTCGAGACTGTCCACCACCGCACTTCGTAGTCGCGCGTGCTCTGCACCGTCAACGAAAGCGCACATCGGCTGCCAGCCGACCATGGGAACGAGGGGGGAGTCAGCCGCGACGCGCCCCTCTTGGAAGGCGATCCAATGACGCGAGTCTCGGGCGTACAGCCTGGGGGTCCGCATAACGTCGAGATTCTCGCGGTACCCGAGCACCAGCCAGGCGGGGATGTCACCATGCAGCAGCACGGGCGCCACCGCGCCGTAGCGGCGACGCAGGTCCTCATACGTTCCTGAGGGGTCGGTGATCTCCGCGAGGCGCTGGAGGCCGCTCCGCTCGACGTGAGCCGGGCAGCCGGGCGGTGGCACGGCCCCGTCAGGGATCGCTGTGGGGTGGTGGGGGGTCACGTCGGTCGCCTCCGGAGATGGCGAGTGCGCCCGTCACGAAGGCCGGACAGGGCACTCCTGATCGTCATTGCCTGCCGCCTGCGGCAGCTCTGAGCATCCGTTTCATGGGGCGCATGTTCGGAAGCCCAGCGCAGCATATCCCTGTCGGTTCCTGTCCGGATATGACATCAAGCCACCGGGCATGTACGGCCGTTGGCGTTCTGAAGCGCAAGCGTGACCGGTGCGCGCATGAGTCAGTCAGGCGCGGGTCCCCGGGACTCAAAGCTTAGGTCGCAGGCGTGACGTGCGATGAGTCTGACCCGTCCCTCGGTTGAGAACTGTGCGGGTGATCCACACGCACCTACGATCCCCCTGGCGTGGCCTGGCCTCGACGCGGGGCGATATCCAGGCACGGGTCGGCCGGCAGCACGTCTCCCGCAGACGGTCGCTGAGTCCGAGCCTCATGCCTCGTCACCGCCCCATCTGCCGGTCTGCGGCCGGATTCCGAGGGGGAAACGAGGTTACCCATCGCTGGCGCAGACGAAGATTCGCATTGATGATGGCGCACCAGAAGAGCCGCAGGTGGAGCAGTTGCAGGGACGGCCTCATCAGGGAGGCCCCGTCGGCTTCGGTTCAACCGGGCACACGCTCATCACCGCATGCCAGCCGCAAGGCCATACGCCGGCTTCTGATCGTCTAGGAGAGAACGTCTGTGTCACTCACTGCCATACCCGTCGCCAAGGGTGGCGTGCCGGGCCTCGGCCACCTACCGCGGTTGCTCCGTAATCCCCTGGGGGCCCTGAGGTCCCTCCACACCGAGGGGCCAGTCCTCCGCCTTCAGGTCGCCAACATGCCGGTAGTCCTGGTAACCAGCCCCGAGGCCGTTCACGAGGTGCTGGTCAACGGCAAGTCCTTCAACAAGGGCCGCATGTTCGAACGGGTTCGCTCATTCTCCGGCAACGGACTGGCCAGCTCGGACGGCGCCTATCACCGGCGGCAGCGGCGGCTGATCCAGCCCATGTTCTACAAGGAGCGCCTAGCCGGATATGCCGAGACGATAGGCAATCAGGCACGCGCGCTCGCTGACTCCTGGAGCGACGGGCAGGTCATCGACGCTCATCAGGCGATGGGCTCCTACGCCATCGAAGTCTTGACGAAGACGCTCTTCGGTACCGACATCGGTGGTCCGGCAATCAGGGCCGTCCAAGAGGATGTTCCCCTCCTCAACAGCTACCTGCTACGCAGAGCGTTCGCCCCGGAGTCGTTGGACAGGCTTCCGATCTGGAAGGCCTTCGACCAGGCCTCAGCACGGATGCGTTCTGTATTCGACGATGCCATCGCGGCTACCCGGGCGTCCGAGCCAGAAACCCGTGGCGACCTGCTTTCACTGCTGCTTTCCGCACGTGATGAGACTGGCGCCGGTTTGACCGACCAGGAGGTGCGCGATGAGCTGACCACGATGCTCTTCGCCGGGTCTGAAACGGTCGTGTCGACCCTCTCCTGGACGCTGTACCACCTCGGCCAACACCCGGAGGTGGAACAGGAGCTGCTGACCGAGATTCATGACGTGATCGGCGACCGCCAGATCACCTTCGCCGACGTTCCCCGCCTGCCGAGCATCGGCCGCGTCCTGGACGAGGTCATTCGTCTCCATGGCGTCGTCGCCACGATGCGACGTACCACCGAGGACGTCACCATCGGCGGCTACACCATCCCAGCGGATACGGAGGTCCTCCTCAGCCTCTATGCACTCCACCGGCGTCCCGACCTGTACCCGAATCCGGACCGCTTCGACCCCACCCGCTGGCTGCCGGAACAGGTCGCAGCGCGACCACGTCAGCATGTCATTCCTCTTGGCGCCGGAGCCCACAAGTGCATCGGTGACAAGTTTGCATGGATGGAGGCCACGATCACCCTGGCGACGATCCTGCCCCGGTGGCAACTCCGCTCGGTAGCCGACAGCAAGCCCCCGAAGGAGGCGGTCGCCGCCGTGGCACACCCCATACGAGTCCCCATGGTGATCCAACAACGTCAGATAGGTGCGCAGTCAATGACCACGTGACTGACCCGGATACCGTCCAAAGCCGCCCCCATCGGATCTTCCGACGGGGGCGGCGTGCTGTCGCAGCACACACAGCCCCCGGTCTAGTCCTCTGAGTCGTGAATTCTATTCATATGTGTAGGGTTGCGGGGTGGCGCGTACTGGGCGGCCGAAGGCCGAGTTGATCCTGTCGGACGAGGAACGGGCTGCGCTGGAGGGGTGGGTGCGGCGTCGTTCCACGCCCGCAGGCGTGGGCTCTGCGGTGCCGGATCATCCTGGCGTGCGCGAGCGGGGCGTCGAACAAGGACGTGGCTGCCCAGCTCGGTTCGACACCGCATGCGGTAGGCCGGTGGCGAGCGCGGTTCGTCGAGCATCGGATGTGAACACGACGAAGGTCCAGGTCTCCGGCAGCAAGCCGAGAGCCTGGGCCTTGTTCGTTCCTCAGCCTTGCCGTGTGGGAACGGGCAGACGGACCATACCGTCATGACGCGGCGACCTATGCGGGAAGAGGTCATGTGGACCGGGCAGCTGGGCAAGAAGCCAGCCGAACTGCGCCGGGCCGGCGACCGAAGTGTCCTCACCATCGGGCACCGGCAGGCGACCATCCGTTCCGAGACCCGGATCTGGCATCTCAGCGGCGTTCGCCCTCGGATCATCATCGAGCATGCCGATGAGCCGTCCTTCATCTACCGGTACCGGCTGAGCTGGGTCGGAATCTACGCGCTCTTCCGCGAGGCGAGCTACGACGAGTGGAGTGCCTTGGCCGACGACCCCGGCCTGGAGCTCGTAGACCACCTCGGCGGATACACCGACTGGCGGACCCCCGGGGATCCGATCCCGCCAAAGCCGCGCGCTTATCGCTCGGCGCGGCGGTGGCGCCGCCGTTATGGCCAGCCCGTGAGCAACCGTTCGCGCCGGTTGTGAAGCGGAAACGTTCCGGTGGTGGTCTCCTGCCGGTGCCGACACACTGACAGTCGCATGACGCGGAGGTCGGCGAACTCCGGGACGCGGCAGGCGTTCTGGTGCGGACAGGGGCGTGGGCAGCGACGACGCTCCTCCCCGGCGAGGGGTCGCTGGCTTGCGAAGCCGATCGGTAGAGGCAGGCGGTTCGTGCAGCTTCCCGAGCTGCGGGCTCAGGCCGCCGGAGTGGGGGGTAGGTTGCGAGGATGCCGACTGAGTCCACACCTACCTGCCCCCTGTGCGGTGACGTGTCGGAGGTCGGCGCGATGGCGCTCTGCCGTCGCGAAGAGGACGAACGTCGAACCTGCCGTTAGGTGTGGGGCTGTTCCAACCGGCACGTCTGGTGGAGTGGGCCGATCGCCCGACTTCCGCGCTGGAGCCCTGCCCCTATCCGGATCTGATGGGCGGCTGACATCCGCGTCTGACTTCGGCGACAGCGGACTTCAGCGACTCAGAGCCATCCGGAGCGACCGCCGCGCTGGGAGCTCACCCCGACGCGAACCGTCGGCGGTTGGAAGCGGTCCGCGCCCACCATCGGGATGCCCAACACGGGTCCAGGCGACCGGTACTGAACCGGACGCCTGAGCCCTGCTCTCGTGCCGCAGTGGCAGGGCAGAGGCGTCGTACCAGTCACGTGCCGGATGCTTCGCCGGATTCTCCCTGCGTGGCCTTCTTGATCTGCTCGTCAATTCGCGGGGCAACGGCGTCCGGTGAGCCGCCAGACGCTCCCGCCGATGCCCCGCTCGGGGATCTGCCAGATTCCGGCTTTCCGGATTCTCAGCCAGAAGACAGCTACTCCACAGTATTCGTTTGGCTGTCCCGGGAGAAACCTCAAATCTGGGAATTCTGTGCGCCCCCTGTGCGGCCCCACCTGCGGGAATTCAATCCGAACCTCAAATCTTGAGTTTTCCCACGCGAATTGACTATCGCCTCCGACGCCCGGTGATAGTGTTCCCGACCAGTCAAGCAAGGCAGAACTTCCTGACTGGGCAGGCTCATTGAATGTCCGTCAGGATCGCGCGACTGGAATTCGGCGCTCGCTGTCCGGTGCGCGACGTCCCAACTGGTCGAAAGCTTCACGCCATTCAAAGGAGCTGTCATGCGTTCTGTTTTCCGCGACGCGAGAGCGACGTCGTCCGAGTCGAAAGGGTCCACGCGCGACCGGCGCCTCCTGGGTCGGGCCGGAAAGGCGGCCGCCGCAGGCGCCGGAGCGCTGATCCTGCTGGCCGCCTCGCCGTACAGCGCCTCCGCTGCTTCGTCCCCCGACGTCGACCTGCGCGCGGTGGTCCTGATGAAGCGGCAGGGTGTCAGCTACGACACCGGCGTCAAGTACGGCGCCTACATCAACACGTCCGACGTGACCAGCGACAACGAGGCGATAACGCTGACCGGGACACCGGTGACAACCACCGGCGACGTGGTCTGGACCGGGGCGTCGAAACTGGAGAACAACACCGACTACGACCAGACGCTTACCACCCAGGCGTTCGCTCTTCAGGCCGCGGACACCCTGAGCACCAGCTCGACCAAGACCGTCAGCTACGCCAACAAGAGCTCGGTCAGCTTCGGACTGGGTGAAGCGCTCAAGATCGGTGTCGCGAACGAGTTCACCTACACCTGGGGCTCCTCGGACACCACCACCAACACCAGCAGCACCACGCAGATCTACACCGCGAGTGCGCAGAGCATCAAGGTGCCGGCGCACACCACCTACTGGGTGAGCGCGGGACTCCAGAAGATGACCACCACCGGGAAAGTGAACCTCTACGCCCAGCTCGGTGGGACCTATACGTGCCCGATCGTGAACCGCGGCTACGCCTGCCCGAGCTACAAGACCGACTATTCGCTGTACAACACCTTCAACGGCAAGTACACGGGCACCGACGTGTCCAGCCTCGGCTTCACTCCGAACAGCGTGACCAAGAAGGTCGACTTCAACGGCACGGGCACCTACTCCGCGACCTATGGCTCGTACTTCACGATCAAGGTCTCGACCAGCGCCCCCTCGACCTCCACCTCATCGAGGAACCTGAAGAGCCTCAACAGCGCCAGTGCCGGGAAGGCGGACACCGTCTACACCTACCGGGTCGCCGCGAAGGGCCGCGCGGGCGCCAAGCTCCACTGACACGCCCGGACGGCCCCCGCCGGGAGTGGGCGCAGCAGCCGCGCAACGAGTCGCTGTAGCCGGTCCAAGGCGTAGTCCATAGGCGTGGTGACACGCGAGAGGGTGCCCTCCCCCCCCCCCGGGGGGGGCCCCACCAAAACCACAACGGTGGTCGTATCGGTCGAGTCCCCCGGGGGGGGCCAAGGGATAGCGGGGAACCAGGCCC
>NZ_JBHXFA010000006.1:39335-44380 GCF_042724175.1 Streptomyces sp. NPDC127084 | reverse complement strand
CTCCTGTTCACTCTGGTCCCGCAGCTTTCGGGCCTTCTCCTCCAGTCGGCGAGGCGCCCCCCGGGCGGGGGGCCCCCCCCCGGCGGGGGGGCGGCCACCCTCAAGCACCTCAGCGGTGGTCGTAGCGGTCGTGACCCCGGTGGTGGCCATGGTGATGCGGGTGACCGTGGCGCGGGTGGCCCAAGTGACCCCAAGGACCCCAGTGGCCCCAGCGGTTGCGGGGGTGACCCCAACGGCCGTCGCGGTGGTGGCGGCCGTGGTGGTGGCCCCAGCGGCCGTCACGGTTGCCGCGCCTGAAGTCGTGCCCGCGGTCGTGCCTGCGGTTGTCACCGCGGTCGTGTCCACGGTTGTCACGGCGGTTGTCGCCGCGGTCGTGGTCGCGGTCGTACGCGGCGTGGGATACCGCCGAAGGCGCGGGGGCGGCGTTGGCGGTCGTGGCGCCACCCATCAGGATGGCGGCCGCTACGCCCAGCGCGGCGGCAATACGGGAAGCCCGCATTCAGTGCTCCTTTCACCGCAGGCACCTGATGTGCCTGCCTGGGTCGGACACGTCGATGTTCACATCCGAAATGCTCGGGTAAGTCCGACTTGCCGCAGGTGACACCTCATGTGACGAAAAATCGTTGAACCGGGAACCGACGCCCGGCGTGCCGGCGTCACGCGCGCACGCGTGCAGGCGGCTTCTCTCGTCCACCAGGATGAAACCTGCCCCTCGCGGTCACGATGGGCTTGCGCGGTGACGCCGCGTACCTCTCTCGCGGAAGGGCTTGAACGCGACCAGGCCCGTCAGGCGGCTGGACGCGGAGTGGCGTGAAGCGTCGACGGTCTCCCGGACTCCCGCCCGCCTCGCTGCGGTCGCGGTCGCACGGTCGGCGACCCGGATCGGTCAGGGCCCGTACGGAGCGGGAGGCGTCATGGACCCACGGTGCGGCGGCGGTGCGGTGAGGTCCCTGCGGCGGTGCGGTGAGGTCCGGTGCGGTGAGGTCGGGTCCGGTCAGCCGGACGCGACGTGGTACCAGTCGTCTCCGCCCTCACGGAGCGAACGGGACAGGTAGTCCCGCAGGTCCCTTGCGACCCATCGGCGGCTGTCGCACTCGTGCTCCCAGACGAACACATCGGGTCGTGCGGGCTTCTGTACGAAGGCGAACTGGTCGCCGCCGCCGTTGTCCCCGAAGAACAGGAGCGCGTCGAACGGCATGTACAGCTGAGCGAAGGTCGGGTCGGACCAGAAGGTCAGGTTCTGTTCGACGATCTCGTCGAGACTCCAGACCGTGCCGACCGAGGTGTGTCCGAGCACGCCGTCGCTTTCGAGCAGCAACTGCTTGAGATCCGTCGGCAGCACCCGCTGGAGCCGCCGTTCCGCGGCGGTGATCTCGGATGCCCGCACCGGCTCCCGGAAGTCGGAACCGGGAAAGATCTCCAGAGCCGTCTCTTTCCACATGGCCGCGAGCCTATTCCCACGCGCTGGGACCGTGTGCCGGAGGGGCGCCCCCGATTACGGCGAGGATGCCGCGACGCGAGGCGCGGCGCGCTCCAGCGTCTGCGGCAGTGGAACATCGCCAGTATGGTCTCCGTCACCCGCAACGGCCTTTGGGTGCCTGTTGTCAGTGCGGACCCGTAACCTTGTACACATGTCCCCCGACCTCCGCAAGCCTGGTTCCGTGCGTTCCGCCGCCGTGGTGAACACGGAGATCCGCGCGCTCTGGGCTCGTTCGGGAGGGCGGCTGTCAGCCGCGGACGAGGCCGTCTACCAGGCGCTGCTGGTGGAGTGGGCCGCGGCGGTGGCGGCTGTGCCCGCGCGGGAGGCGAACGTTCCGGACGCGGCATAAGGCACGGCATGAGGCGTCGTCTCGACCGGCGTCGCGAAGGGGTGGAGCAGAGCCCCGGGCCACGGTGCTTCCTCCGGGCCATTCGGTCGGATTGTGTCGGCAGCGTTGTGCGGGCGATCATGAGGCCGTGAACAGGGACGACTGTGCGGCGCTCGCGCCATACGGGCGACCTGGGCCGGCCCGGCTTCGAGTTCGATCGGGGCACGCAGCGCGCCGGCGACATGGTCTTGAGCTGGGCGTCGTTCTTCGCGGGGGAAATCGCCGGCGGCTTCTGGGACATCACTCCGGGCAGAGGTGTGGCACCACCGGTAGGCCGCCCCTGGCGCCGGTCCGCGGCCGAGAGCCGGGGCGCGGTGCGTCTTGGCCCGCACCCGTGCCGCGGACCAGTCCGTGAGCCGTCGGTGGACGGTCTGCCAGGAGGCGCCGAGCACAGGCGGTGGCGCGGCGGGGGCTGCGGCCCGGCGGTGCCGGTCAACCGTCATCGGTCATGAGGGAAGTGCTGCGGCCCTTCCATGCCGCTTGCAGGATGATAATCCCGGTGCCGATAATCCAGGCGATGTTCGGCCAGATGGCCACGCGTTCATACATTCCCTGCAATGGTCGGAGCGCATCGACGCGGATGCCCAGACCGGCGATGAGGCTGACAATCCCGCATACGATCCCCGTTGCTCCCCACCGGCGGTCGCCTCTCCGGAGAAATACCAAACCCAGGAAAAAGGCCCCCATGCCCCCGAAGGCAATGCTGAACCCGGCGGACACGAGATGCGGGGCCACTCGCTCGTTCAAAGGATTCAGGGCGGTGGAGACCAGACCCGCTCCGCTGATGGCGGCCGCGGACAGTCCTGCGTTTCTCCACAGGGTGGGTCGAAAGAAACTGATATTGCACCAGGCGCCGATGATGAGGCAGATTCCGGAGATCATCCAAGCGATATCGCTCGCCTCATGCCATGAGGAGCAACCCCAGACTCCGTTGATGCGTCCGCAGTGCGTAATCCCTAGAGCGGAAATAGGATCGCGCCTCAACCGGTAATCCGGAAACCACCGCGCTGCCACAACAGTGTCGATGAGGAAAATTTGCACAACAGCAATCCATGCCAACCCTCCGATCATCACTCTTCTGGAGGTGGGTAGCTCGCGACCATTCATGCGGACGACCTTTTCACCACGCCAACCACGAGGCTGTCTTTGGCGCGCCGACAGGATCGCTCCACCGGCATCCGCTGGGATAACCAACCGTCACCACCCGCCGCAGCGCGGACACTTCGGTGCCCGCCGGGTCTCGGGCGAAGGCGCCGGCAGGTGACGTGTACTCCCGCGGACCGCCGCGGCGGATTCACAGGATCATCCTCGGTCGGAGGCCTTCCCTTGGCGCGGCTGCTGTCCCAGGATGCGGCCATGTCAACGTTGCTTCGTATACGGTTCGCCTCGCTTTTCGCCGCGGCGGCCCTCTTGGCGGTCGGCGGGCCGGCCGGTTCTGCCACGGCTGCCGCAGCCAGCCCTGCCACCGCCGCGTCACAGGACTCGAAGGGGTACGTGTGGTCCGGGGGGCTCCTGCGCTCGTATGACGTCCACCTTCCCGCCGGGCACTCCTCTCTGTCCGGGCTGCCGGTCATGTTGGTGCTCCACGGTCATTGGCAGACCAACGAGGGCATGGCCCAGCTGACGCATATGAACCGTGTCGCCGACGAGAACGGCTTCGCCGTGGTCTATCCGGTGAGCGTCGGGCTGGGCTGGTCGGACAGCCGGGACGCGACCCTTGCCTCGAAGTTGGGCATCGACGACGCCGAATTCATGCGGACCCTGGTGGACAAACTGACCCGCCAGGAGCGCGCCGACGCCTCCAGGGTCTACGCGATCGGTATGTCCAACGGCGGGATCATGACCCAGTACCTCGGTTGCCGACTGGCGGACCGCCTGGCCGGCATCGCGTCCGTCACCGGGCAGATGCCAGTGGCCACAGCGCCGACGTGCCGCCCCAGCCGTCCGCTGCCGGTGATGCTCGTGGGCGGCACGGCCGATCCGCTGATTCCCTATGACGGCGGTGGCTCGGGTGTCGGGGGCAAGGAGGCGCCCGTCCTTTCGTTCGCCGACACCGCGGCGAAATGGCGGGCGGTGAACCGCTGCTCGGGCACCAGGAAGTCGCAGTTGCCGGCGGCAGCGGGAGACCCCACCTCCGTCACTGTCGCCGAGGCCACCGAGTGCCACGGCCGGACCCAGGTCAAGACCTACACGGTGACGGGCGGTGGGCACACCTGGCCCGGCGGCAAGCAGTACCTGCCGACCTGGCTCGTGGGGCCGACCACGTCCGCCTTCGACGCTTCGGAAGCGGCTTGGGACTTCTTCGAGTCGCACGCCGCGGGCTGAGCGTCGTGACTTCCGAGCTTGGTCTTTCACGTCCCGGGTCGCATGTGCCTCGGCCTTGACCCGACCGCCACCGCCTCCACCCACCGTCCGGTTTCCGCACCGGGCACGGGGTGGAGGGGTCAGACTGGAGGCATGTGCCGCAGTATCAAGACCCTCCGCCCGCCCGCCCTCCCGCATGAGGCCACCGAGGAGGAGGCCAGGGCAGCCGCCCTTCAGTTCGTACGGAAGGTCTCCGGCTTCCGGGCGCCCGCCGCGCACAACAGGGAGGTGTTCGAGCGGGCTGTGGACGAGATCACCGAGGCGACCCTCGCCCTGCTCGGAGGCCTCGAAGTGCGTGGAGCACACGCGGTCCACGAGACGCGCGCGGCCCAGGGGGCGCAGGCGGACTAGCGGGAGGGAAGCGGACTACGGCTTCGGCGTCGGCGGTTGAGCCGGCGCCGGACGCCGCACGAAGTACGCGGCCAGGGTGCCCGCCGCGAAGAGCGCGAGCACCGAGACCGCCACGCCCAGCCACGTGGCGCCCAGCCACTGACCGCCGACATAGCCGACGCCGACGCTGTAACCCGCCCATGCCACGGCTGCCAGGACTGACCACGGCAGGAACTCCTTGACCCTGCGGCGCGCGGCTCCCGCGCCCAGGGAGACCACCGAGCGGCCGGCCGGGGCGAAGCGCGCGATGACCACGAGCAGGCCGCCGCCACGCGCCAGGGCCCTGCCGAGACGTTCCTGCGCGGTCGACAACCGCCGTGGGGGGGGGGGGGGGGGGGGCGGGGGCCCGCCCGCGGGCCGCCCCGCCCCCCCCCCCCCCCCGCGGGCGCCGCGCGCGCGGCGCGCGGGGGCGGGGCCGGCCGA
>NZ_JBHXFA010000006.1:26892-39325 GCF_042724175.1 Streptomyces sp. NPDC127084 | reverse complement strand
GGACTGCGCGGCGCCGAGCTGGAAGCGCGGGTACGGGCCGCGCTCGACCGGGGCGGTATGACCGAGCGCATCGAACGCCCGCCCCCCCACCCCACCGACGGCCCGCCCCCCCGCGGGCCCGGGGCCCCCCCCCGGACCAGCCGCACACCGCCGCGCCAGCCGACCCGGTAAGCGACGAGGTCGCCGAGTACCGAGGCGGTGGTCGCGCAGAGCAGCAGTGCCAGCAGCGAGGGCACGTCCTGGGGCGGCGCGTGCTCGGCGGCCACGCCCGCGGGAGCGGCGGCTGTGGCCGCCGTCGAGCCCGCCGCTGCGGCTGTCGCGGCTGTGATCACCAGCGCACCGCTGGGCAGCACCGGCAGGAAGACATCCAGGAGTACGGACAGGGCCACCACGGCGTAGATCCACGGACTGCCGGTCAGCAGCTCCACACTGTCGAACACCTGGACTCCCCGACTTCCCCGGTCAGCAACGGCGCCGCGACGTCGCGGGGAGCGGCAGGGGCGGCAGTGGCAGCGATCCAGCGTACGCCGGGTGTGCCGAGCCTGATCCACAGGGGGTGCGTAGGGGCCGGGACTGGGGGAGCAGCCCGGAAACGGCCGCGCGGGCGCGCCCGGAAACGGCTCCGGGCCCAGCGCTCTCGCACCGGGCCCGGAGCGCGGACGGACGTACACCGCGGCCGTGACCGCGATCATGACCGCCACCGTGTCACGCCGTGACGGTCGCCTTGGACTCCGCGCGCTTCACACCTTCCTCGTTCGCGTCGCGCGCGCCGCCGAACAGCCCGTCCAGCGCCAGCGCGCCCGGACCGGTGAAGACCAGCAGCAGGAACACCCAGCTGAACACCGCGGACAGCTCGCCGTTGTTCTGGATCGGGAACAGCGCCGCCGACTGGTGCACCGAGAAGTACGCGTATGCCATCGCACCCGAGGCGAGGAAGGAGGCGGCGCGGGTGCCGAGGCCGATCAGCACCAGGCTGCCGCAGACGAGCTCGATCACCGCCGCGTACCAGCCCGGCCACGCGCCGGTCGGGGCGGTGCCGCCTGCGGCGTCCGCGCCGAGTACGCCGAAGAGCGAGCGGGCTCCGTGGCAGGCGAACAGCAGACCGATGACGATGCGGAACAGTCCGAGCGCGTATGGCCGGGCCTGGTCCAGGCGTCCGGAAAGCCCTTGAGAGGCCATGGGGTGACTCCTTCGGTTTGGGGACGTGAAACCGATCGGCACACCAAGTTAGGGCGGCCCAACCATTGCTTTCAAGTTCAACATCAGATCAGTTTGTGCTGCTCAAGCGCTATCCAGCCATCGCTGTGGGGCCCATCCAGGGAGGGTCAGGGGCCTTTCGAGAGGTACCTCTCCTCCACGGTCACGATGCGCGTATGGGCACGATCCGCATGCCTCCGCTCCGCCCGCCTCCCGAACGCCTGTGCCTGTTCGAGCCGCAGATCCGCCGTACGTCCCCGCAGCGCCAGGGTCATCAACTGGTTGCCGAACCACGGCCCGCCCGTACGCTCCCAGTCGATGATCGGCCGCCCGGCCCGGCCGTGCCTGGCCAGCGCGTGCCCGAGGCGGCGTCCGGCCCGGCTCCAGCCGAAGCGGAAGCCCATCCGCACGGACGCGTGGATGGCGTTGTGCACCGGCGAGCACGTCAGTTGCAGCACCCGGGCGTCCGGACCCCCGTCCGGCCACGGTCCGCCCGCCGGCCACACCGGCTCCGCCACATAGGCGTGGTGCACATCCCCGGACAGTACGCAGACGGTCGCCGGGGCGCCGGGACCGCTGCCCACCTCCGCGATCAGCCGGGTCAGTTCGTCGAACGACGCGGGGAACGCCGCCCAGTGCTCCAGATCCGCCCGTCTTCGCAGGTCCTCGGCGAACCTTGCCCAGCGCGGGCCCCGCTCGCCGCGGCACAGCGCCGCGTTCCAGCTCTCCGCGTCATGGATGGCCGGGGGCAGCAGCCAGGGAAGCGAGGTCCCGATGAGCAGATGGTCGTACGAGCCGGTCGCCTCGTCGTCGGCCGCCCCGTCTCGGGCCTTCCCGTCAAGAGCCTGCTCGCGCAGCCAGCGCGCCTCGTCCGCGGCGAGCATCGCCCGCTTGTCCTCGTCCAGGACGCGCGCGGCGCGGGTGTCGATCATCAGCACCCGGGTCCTGCCGAAGTCACGCCGGTAGCTCCAGCGGGCACCCGCCGGATCGCGGTCCGCGCGCGCCGCGAAGGCGCGCAGGGCGTCGGTCCCGTCGGGTGTCTCCCGGACCGCCGCGTACACCTCGTCGGACTCCAGCTCGGCGGGGGAGAGGTTGCCCAGGTGCTGGTACACCCAGTACGACATCAGGCCGCTGACCACACGCTCCCGCCACCAGGCGGTGTCGCGCATCTCGGCGAGCCAGGCGGCGCTGGTGTTCCAGTCGTCGATCACATCGTGGTCGTCGAAGATCATCAGGCTGGGCACCGTGGACAGCAGCCAGCGGATCTCGGGGTCGAGCCAGGACTCGTCGTAGAGCCGGGTGTACTCCTCGTAGTCCGCGACCTCCGCGCCGGGCGGCTCGCTCAGATCGCGGCGGGCGGCCAGCCATCGCTGGGTCGCTTCGGATGTCGCGTCCGCGTACACCTGGTCGCCCAGCAGGAGGAGTACGTCGGGGCGTTCGGCGGCGGGGTCGAAGGCGATGCGCGCGGCCAGCGCGTCCAGGGCGTCGGGGCCGATCGGGTCGTGCTCGTCGGCCGGGGACGCGGCCCAGCGGCAGGAGCCGAAGGTGACCCGCACCCCGTCCTCTCCCACCGAGGGCGTATGGATCGTGCTCGGTGGGAATGCCGTGAATTCAGCGTCCGGCGACGGCCACACCCGGCGGCCGTCCAGGAAGACCTCGTACGCCGTTGACGAGCCGGGCGCCAGGCCGGTCACCGGGATGAGGGCGTAGTGGTGGCCCTCGATCTGGAACGTACGGGCCGAACCGCCGGCGCCGGGCGTCTCGCAGCGCACCTCGGCCGTGCAGGGCCGGTCGGCCTCGACCCAGACGGTCGCGCGGTCGCCGCTCTCCCAGTCGACATGCCGCAGTAGTGGTCCAAGGCGCAGTCCGGCTGCCATGCGCGTACCCTCCTCCGTCGCCCCGTACGGTACGGAAGAACGACGGGGGAGGGTAGCGCGGTTCCGCGTCGGCGGTGTCGGAAGGGGTCAGCAGTAGCTGAGGGTCGACTGCAGCGCGGACTTCTCGGCGGAGTCCACCGACAGCTTCCAGTAGTACTTCACATGCACCCACATCCGGGCGTAGGTGCACTGGTAGGAGGACCGCGACGGCATCCACTCCGCCGGGTCCAGGTCGCCCTTCGCCTGGTTCACGTTGTCGGTGACGGCTATGAGCTGCGGGCGGGTGAGGTCGTTGGCGAACGCCTGGCGGGAGGAGGTGCTCCAGGAGCTCGCACCGGACCGCCATGCCTCGGACAGCGCCACCACGTGGTCGATGTCCACGTCGGACGCGGCGGTCCAGGTGGCGCCGTCGTAGGGGGAGTACCAGCTGCCGCTGGTCGCGGCGCAGGAGGCGTCCGTGACGACGTTGTAGCCGTCGCGCTTGAGGACGGTCTCGCGGGTGTTGCAGGAACCCGACTGGGTGATCCAGTGCGGGAACTTGTCGCGGTCGTAACCGCTGGAGGAACCTTCCGCCTTGACCGTCAGCTGGGCCAGGTACGTCCGGGCCGTGGCGGCGCTGACCGGGGTGGGCGGGGCGGCGCTGGCCGCGGGGGCGGTCAGCAGGGTGGTGGCGCAGGCGAGCGCGGCGGACGCGGCGAGCACAGTGGCACGTGATACGCGACGCGCGTAGACACCGGACATGCGAACTCCCGTGAGGGTGGGGGGTGTTGAGGGTTTTGCGGACTCCGCTGCAGGGCGGGGTCCGGGATATCGTGGCGCCCGCAGGTTGCGGCCATGCGGGCGCCAGGTAACAGAGTGGCGACATGAACACGTCAGATCAAGGGCTGGTGGCCGGTTAGACGCCTCACCAGATCGCTTTGTCCGGCTTAGGGTTGACACGTGCTGCTGCCGGTCAACGTCACCTTCGGAGTCGTGCTCGCCGCGCTCCTGGCCACCGCCGCCACCGTCGCGGCCCTCGCCCGCCTCGGACCGCGCCGCTCCCGCGAGATCGCCGTCGCCGGGCTGCGGGCCGCGGTCCAACTGGCCGCGGTCTCGTTCCTCATCGGCTGGGTGGTGCGGGCCGTCCCCCTGCTGCTCGCCTTCCTGCTGCTGATGTACGCCGTCGCGGTACGCACCGCCGGGCGCCGCATCACCCCGAACGGCACCTGGTGGCGCGCGGCGCTGCCCATCGGCGCCGGTGTGGCGCCCGTTGTCGCGGTGCTACTGCTCACCGGGCTCGTCCCGGCCAAGGGCATCACGCTCATTCCGGTCACCGGCATCCTCATCGGCGGGGCGCTCACCGCGACCGTGCTCGGCGGGCGGCGGGCCCTCGACGAGCTGGCGCAGCGACGAGGCGAGGTGGATGCGGGGATGGCCGTCGGTCTGCCGGACCGCGACGCCCGCATGGAGGTCGCCCGGGACGCGGCGTCCGACGCGCTGCTGCCGGGACTCGACCAGACCAGGACGGTGGGTCTGGTCACGCTCCCGGGGGCGTTCGTCGGGATGCTGCTCGGCGGGGCCTCACCGCTACAGGCGGGCGCGGTGCAGCTGTTCGTCCTGGTGGGGCTGATGGCGGTGCAGGCGATCGCGGTGGCGCTGGTGCTGGAACTGGTCGCGCGGGGGCTGCTGCACCGGGACCCGCGCCCGCCTCGTACGCCGCGCGCGTCACGTACCCTGTCAGGAGCGGAAGGGGAGTAGCTCTTCGCCGGAACGTCGACATACTGCCGAGCTCGCCTCGGCCGGCGCCCGGAGGCGGCCGCCGCCAGCGCGGCTCGTCAGCGAGACCTTCGGCCAGCAGTGACCCATGACCGTTCAGGGGTCCTGCCGAGCCGAAGCGACCCCGGAAACGGAATGACCCGGAACGGGTCAGGTCCCCTCGGTACGGCGGAGCCCCACCGACAGAGGACCGCGTCTGTGCTCAGCTTCACGATCCTGGCGATCACCTTCGGTGTCGTCTTCCTCGCCGAACTCCCCGACAAGACCGCCCTGGCCGGGCTGATGCTCGGCACGCGCTACAAGGCGGCTTACGTCTTCGCGGGGGTCGCGGCGGCCTTCGCCGTCCACGTCGCCCTCGCCATCGCGGCGGGCAGCGTGCTGACGCTGCTGCCGCACCGGCTGGTGCAGGCGGTCGTCGGTGTCCTCTTCCTCGCGGGCGCGGCGATGCTGCTGCTCAAGAAGGACGACGGGGAGGAGGAGCGGATCAAGGCTCCGGCGGACCAGTCCTTCTGGAAGGTCTCCGGAGCGGGCTTCACGCTGATCCTGATCGCCGAGTTCGGTGATCTGACCCAGATCATGACCGCGAATCTCGCCGCCCGCTACGACAACCCGCTGTCGGTGGGCCTCGGCGCGGTGCTGGCGCTGTGGGCGGTGGCGGGGCTCGGGATCGTCGGCGGGCGGACACTCATGAGGTACGTGCCGCTGCGGTTGATCACGAAGGTGGCGGCGGGGCTGATGCTGGCGCTGGGGTGCTTCAGCCTGTACGAGGCGCTCGCGGGGTGAACCCCGCGGCCCCGGGGTGCCCGTGGTGGGCCCTCAGGGTGCCCGTGCCCATCGGTGTCCCGTCGTGCGGGTGCGGGGTGCGGGGTGCGGGGTGCGGGGTGCGGGGTGCGGGGGGTGGCCGGTGTGCCCCACCCCTCCCTCGTGGTGGGCCGGATTGCCTGTCCTCAAGTGCCGGACAGGCTTGGGTTTCCGCGCCCCTGGCGGGCGGAGTTACGGGCGGAGCGTCCGGGACCGCAGGCGGACCGGTTCGGACCCGGGGAGGACGGGGTGGCATTTCGGGAGGTTGTTTTGTATCGTGAAGGAACAAAGTGGTTCCCGTCCGTACTCCCTGACCGGCGGGCGGGAGCCGCTCTGTTCCCCCTCGCGTCTGGAGCTGGAGTAAGCCGATGCCGGCCATCCGCACCTCGTCCGCACTGACCGCCCACGCCCTGCTGCTCGACATGGACGGCACCCTCGTCGATTCCGACGCCGCCGTCGAACGTGTCTGGCGCGACTGGGCCCTCAAGCACGGGCTGGACCCAGCAGAGGCACTCAAGGTCGTCCACGGCCGGCAGGGCTACGCCACCATGGCCGAACTGCTGCCGCACCGGCCTATGAGCGAGAACCACGCCGAGAACCGCGAGATGCTCGCTGCGGAGACCGCCGACACGGACGGCGTCGTCCCGATCGCGGGCGCCCCGGCCTTCATGCGGGCCGTCGCGGACCTGCCGCACGCACTCGTCACCTCGGCGGACGCCCCGCTGGCCACAACCCGCATGGGCGCCGCGGGCCTGCCCATGCCGCAGGTGCGGATCACCGCGGAGTGCGTGGGCGCCAGCAAGCCGGATCCGGAAGGGTTCCTCAAGGGCGCGGCGCAGCTCGGGTTCGCCCCGGAGGACTGCGTGGTCCTCGAGGACTCCGAGGCGGGCGTCGCCGCGGCCCGCGCCGCGGGGATGCGCGTCATCGGTGTCGGCCCGCGTGCGGCCGCCTTCGCGCCGGACGTCCATGTGGCGGACCTCAGCGGGGTCTCGGTGACCGCCGGTCCGGACGGCACGTTCACACTCACCGTCGGCTGAGCCCGTCGCACACCCCGAGTCCGGCTGCCGCCGCGCCGAGCCTCCAGCTCCTGCCTGCCCGGGAATCCGCTTCCCGCGGTGCCGCTCGCTCCTGGAGCGCGGTGCGGCCAGGCGACTGGTGTGACCGTGCGGCCGATGGCCGGCGCCCCGGCAAGCCTCCCGGCCCGCTGGTAGCCGGTCCCCGCGGTGACGGACAGGCCGACCGAGCGGATCCGTAGTGCGACAAAGGGCCCGGACCCCGGCGAACCGGGTTCCGGGCCCTCTCATGGACGCGTGCGAGGCGTGCGCCGGTGCTGTCAGTGGCCGGGTCCCCTGTTGTTACCGTCGTTCCACTCGTCGTCGTCCCAGCCGCCGTCGTACGGGTACTCCGTCTCCGCTTCCAGGGCCTCGCGGGTGGTCGGGCCGTAGACGCCCTCGGTGTCGTCCGCGATGCGGCGCATCGCCTGGAAGTACGCCACGGCCCACTCCACGCGGCCGTCGAAGCGGCCGTGACTGGGGCCGTCGTACAGTCCGAACTGCGCGAGGCGCTCCTGGAGCTCGACGACCTCGGAGCCGCTGTCGCCCCGCCGGAGGGTGACCGGCGAGGCCGGTGGGGCGGGCCGTGCCGCCGTGGCGCTCGCGGAGGCCGTGCCGGACGGGGAGGCGGGAGCGCCGGATCCCCGGGAGGCGGATACGGACGGCGACGCGGCGACCGACTTCAGAGCCGGCGGGGAGGACGTGCCGGCCGAAGGCGACGCGGACGGGGAACCGCCGGGCTTCTTCGAGGCCGAGGGGGCGGACGAGGGGGCCTTGGGGGCCGCGCTCAGAAAGGGCTCGACCGTCTCGATGTCGGGGAGCGCCTGGTCCGGACCGCGCGTGTCAGCGGAGAACAGCCCACCGGCGTACGCCGCCCCGGTGCCCAGCGCGGCCACAGCGGCGGCTGCGGCGATCAGCACCCAGGGGCCGCGACGGCGCGCGGGCTCCCGGGGGGCCGCGAGACCGCCCGCTCCCGGTGCCGGGATCTCGTACGCGTACTCGTGTCCGTACGAGATCTCCTGGATCTCCGGTACCTCCTGGACGCCGAAGCGGCCCGGGGGCGGGTGCTCGGGTCCCGCCCCGGGCGGGACCGGAAGCGCCACATACGGCCGGATCCGCAGCGGGTCGAAGTCCTCGGCCGCCGCGAGCTCCGCCGTGCGCTCGGCATCCCGCTCGGCGCGCACCGTGCAGGCGCATCTCCGTGACGGCGGTGCGCCGCCGCATTCAGGACAAGCGCGTCCCGTCATCGTGGGTCCCTCCCCTTGAGCTGCCTGCGATTATGCAGCCCGTGGCCGGCTCCCGCGCCCCCGCGTCCAGCCTCGGCAGGCCATAACCGGACAGAACCGCCAGGATGGGAGAGCGACTCGCCGCGCCGACGCGAGGAGGCCGTATGGCGCAGGAGCTCACCAGCCCGGCCGTGAATCCCGGACCGGCGCCCGGCCCCGGCATGGGCCCCGGCCGCCGTAGTGTGCTCGTCTCGATCGGCGCACTGCTGCTCGGTCTGCTGATCGCGTCTCTTGACCAGACGATCGTCGCGACGGCCCTGCCGACGATCGTCAGCGATCTCGGTGGCCTGGAGCATCTGTCCTGGGTCGTCACGGCGTATCTGCTGGCCGCCACCGCCGCCACCCCCCTGTGGGGAAAACTCGGCGACCAGTACGGGCGCAAGAGGCTCTTCCAGACCGCGATCGTCATCTTCCTCATCGGTTCCGCGCTGTGCGGAATCTCCCAGGACATGACCCAGCTCATCGCCTTCCGCGCCCTCCAGGGCATCGGTGGCGGCGGGCTCATCGTGCTCTCGACGGCGATCGTCGGCGATATCGTCCCGCCGCGCGAACGCGGACGCTACCAGGGGCTGTTCGGTGCGGTGTTCGGCGTGACCAGTGTGCTCGGACCGCTGCTCGGCGGCCTGTTCACCCAGCACCTGAGCTGGCGCTGGGTGTTCTACATCAATCTGCCCGTGGGGATCGTCGCCCTCTTCGTCATCGCGGTCGCGCTGCACATCCCGGCCCGCCGCACCCGCCACACCATCGACTACCTCGGCACCTTCCTGATCGCCTCCGTCGCCACCTGCTTCGTGCTCGTGGCCTCACTCGGCGGCACCACATGGGCCTGGAACTCGGTGCAGATCGTCGGTCTCGCGGTGCTTGGCGTCGTGCTCCTGCTGCTCTTCGTGCATGCCGAGCGGGACGCGTCCGAGCCCGTGCTGCCGCTCAAACTGTTCCGGATCCGCACCTTCACCCTGGTGTCGGTGATCAGTTTCGTCGTCGGCTTCGCGATGTTCGGCGCGATGACCTTCCTGCCGACGTTCCTCCAGGTCGTCCAGGGCATCACCCCCACGATGTCCGGGGTGCACATGCTTCCGATGGTCGCCGGGCTGCTGCTCACCTCCACGGTGTCCGGCCAGATCGTCAGCCGGACGGGACGCTGGAAGGTGTTCCCGGTGCTCGGCACCGGGGTCACCGCGCTCGGGCTGCTCCTGCTGCACCAGCTCCAGGAGGGCACACCCGTCTGGGAGACGGGCATCTACTTCTTCGTGTTCGGCTGCGGGCTCGGCATGGTCATCCAGGTGCTGGTGCTGGCCGTGCAGAACGCCGTTACCTACCAGGACCTCGGTGTCGCGACTTCCGGCGCGACCTTCTTCCGGTCCATCGGGGCGGCGTTCGGGGTGTCAGTATTCGGTACGATTTTCAACAACCTGCTCAACAGGCGGCTCGCCGACGCACTCGCCGCCCACCCGCTGCCGCCTGGCACCGGCCCCACGGCCGGCCAGGTCGCCGCCGACCCGCGCACCATCGCCGAACTTCCGCCGGCCGTGCGGTCACAGGCGCTGCACGCCTTCTCGACCGCCATCACGGACGTGTTCCTGTACGCCGCCCCGATCGTCCTGATCGCCTTCGTGTTCGCCTGCCTCCTTCGGGAAGACAAGCTGCGCGGCTCGGTCACCGCGCCGGAGGGCAGCGAGACGCTGGGCGCCAACCCCGTCGAGCGGTCCTCCTACGACGAGTGCGCCCGCGCGTTGTCGGTGCTCGGATCGCGAGAGGGCCGCCGGGCGATCTATGTGAAGATCACCCGGGCCGCCGGGCTCGATCTGACCCCCGCGGCGAGCTGGCTGCTGCTGCGGATCAGGCGGCACGGAATCGTCGAACCGTCGCGGCTCGCCGCGTCCACCGCCGTACCGATCAAGGCGGTCACCGAGGCGTCCCGGCAGGTGGAGGAGCGCGGGTTCGCCCGGCGTGAGGGGATGTCGCTGATGCTGACGGACAAGGGCGTCGAGGCGACCACGAAGCTGTCGGCGGCCAGGGAGGAGTCCCTGGCCTGGCTGCTCGGCGACTGGTGGGGGCCGGAGCGGCCCACGGACCTGGCGCACCTCCTGAAGGAGCTCACCGCCGAACTCTGCGGCTCGGACCGCGAGCGCCCTTACAGCGGTGAGCCGCACCGCGACCACGAGGCCTGGCACTTCGAGCACCCGCAGCAACCGCCGCGTCCACCGCAACCGCCGCGTTGAGTGCCCCGTGCAGCCGGGGCACGGTCGTCACAGCTCCTTGCCGTACCAGATGTCCATATACGGCCCCGTGCAGTACGCCGGAATCTCCGCGTACCCGCTGCGCGTGTACAGCGTCCGCGCCTCGATGAGGTCGAGCCGGGTGTTGAGCACCATGCGTTTCGCGCCCAGCAGCCGGGCCGCGTCCTCCAGGGCGCCGAGCAGCGCCGCCCCGCCGCCTGTACCGCGCAGCCCCGGCTGTATGTACACCCGGGTCAGCTCGGCGGTGTCGGCGTCCAGCATCAGCACACCCCCGCACGCGCCTGCCCGCTCGCCATGCCGCCCTACGACGAACGCCCCGGTGGGCGCCGCCAGCCGCTCCACACCGTCCCCGCTCAGGCCCTCGTCCACCTCGGCCGCCGTCGCGGGACGCTGCCAGTAGCGGCCGGCGACCTCGGCGTAGTAGTCGCGGCGCAGGGCGGTGGCATCGGGAGTGTCGAAGCGCTCGGCGCGCATGGACCAGGTTGTCATGCGCTCTGTCTAATCGGCCCCCGCGCTGCGTAGCGAGCGAATATCGGGTAGACCGGTCTCCGGAGGGCACGCCATGGAACATCACATCTGGGCCCATTCGGACGCATCCGGCCACCGTCCCGGAACCAGCCTGGTCGGCTTCACCGTCGAAGCCGCCTACTCGGGCGAGGGCACCATCGGCACGATCGGTGAGCACTCGGAGGACGTGGGCAGGTCGTACATCGTGGTCGACACCGGCCACTGGATCTTCACCAAGCACGCTCTGCTGCCGGCCGGAGTCATCACCCGCGTCGACGCCGACGAGCGGATCGTGTACGTCGACTGCACGAAGAAGCAGATCACGGAGGCGCCTCCGTACGGCCCTCCCGGGCAGGAGCCGATCGCCATGGAGCAGTTCTCACGCCACTACGGGACGCCGCATTCCTGACTCTGCCGGTGATTCCACTGGGTGATCCCACTGATGAACGGGTCCGGCCGTCCGCCCGCGCGCTGCGGACGAACGGCCGGACCGGAATCTCCCCGGTGAGTCAGCCGTTCCTGGGCGCGGCCTGCTGCACCACCTCGAAGGACCACACCTCGGATCCACTCGCCGCCGGGCGGGGACGCTCGCCGCCCTCACCGCCGCCACCGCCCTGGTGTGCGGCCTTCATCGGGCCCTCCATCCACGCCTGGAAGGACTCCTCGTCACGCCAGCGCGTGTAGACGAGGTACTGGTCGGTGCCCTCCACCGGGCGGAGCAGCTCGAACCACTCGAAGCCGTCGGAGGACTCCACCATGCCCGCACGGGCGCCGAAGCGCTTCTCCAGGGTTTCGCGCTGGTCGGGTGAAACGGAGAGGACGTTGATCTTCACGATGCTCATGGAGCTGAGAATAGGACGTCGCCGCGCTGGGCGAGGTCAGTCCAGCACCCGGGCGAGAAGGAAGCCGTCGTAGCCGCGGGCGCCCACCGTCTGCACCGCCGTGGCGCTGAGCCTCGGGTGCCGGCCGACCATCTCGATCATGCGGCGGGTGGCGCGTACGGCGTCGTCCTCGCTGGACGCGTTGGCCACCTCGCCGTCTCGGCCCACGTTGTCCACGACGATCAGGCTGCCCGGACGGCCCAGCTTCACCGCCCACTCCACGTAGTTGGGGTTGTTCACCTTGTCCGCGTCGATGAAGAAGAAGTCGAACGGACCGGCGTCCTCGCTCTCCAACCGCGCGAGGGAGTCGAGCGCGGCGCCCGTACGCACCTCGACGATCTTGTCGAGGCCCGCCCGCGCGATGTTGGCACGGGCCACGTCGGCGTTCTCGGGCTTGTACTCCAGCGAGACCAGCCGACCGTCGGCGGGCAGCGCGCGGCCCAGCCAGATGGTGCTGTAGCCGCCGAGAGTGCCGATCTCCAGGATCTTCCGCGCGCCCTGGCCGGCGGCGAGCAGGTGCAGCAGCTTGCCCTGGTTGGCGGCGACGGCGATGTCGGGCAGTCCGGCCGCGTTACTCGCGGCGACCGCCGCGGTCAGCGCGTCGTCGTCGGGAGAGAGGTGATCGGTGAAGTAGGCGTCTACAGCGTTCCATTGAGGGTTGGTCATATAGGCAACCTACCGCGTGGGCGGTGACTCGGCCGAGGGTGCTGAATGCCCGGCTCGCGGCGCGAGGGGGGGGGGGGGGGGGCGGGGGGGCCCCCCCCCCCCCCCCGCGGGGGGGGGGGGCGGCGGGAGGGCCCCCCACCCCCCCCCCCCCCCCCCCCCCCCCCCAGGGAT
>NZ_JBHXFA010000006.1:0-26882 GCF_042724175.1 Streptomyces sp. NPDC127084 | reverse complement strand
CACCTGGGCATGGGCGACGAGCCGGCCGCCCTCGAAGGCCAGCCAGGAGTCCTTGGCCGTGGCGGCCCCGGGGGGGGCGGGGCGGGGGTGCCCCCCCCCCCCCTCGGGTGGATCGCCGCGTTCAGTCAGGATCCGCCCACCGTCCCCGCCGCGCCAGTCGATCAACCGGTTTGGTGCGTGCGGATGAGCGGAGAGTGACGGAGTCCGGGTGTGCGGCCCCGCCTCCGGCGACTACGCGGGCGGCTCCGCGATCAGCCGGCGGCTCCGTTACGCGGGCGGCTCCGCGATCAGTGCCGTGGCGACCCGCCGGAAGCCCGCCCGGGCGTAGATCCGGGCCACGTCGCCGTCCGCGGCGGACAGGAACACCGTGGAAACGCCCCGGGCCCGTGCGTCCGCCACCAGGGCCGCCGTGACCGCGACGCCCAGTCCACGCCGGCGGGCGCTCGGCAGTGTGCCCACCCCGACGATCTCGGCGACCTCCCCGACGGGCTGGTGCCGGCCCGCGCACAGCGCCTCGCCGTCCGCAACCGCCGCCGCGACCACGGTCAGTCCCGCCCGCATACGGGCGGTGAGCTGCTCCACCGTGCCGTCGCCCGCCACGGCACGCGTCGCCTGGGTGAGCTCGTCCGCGCCCGCCTTGCCGACACCCGTGCCCGGTTCCGCGAAGGCGAGGCGGGGCACTGCCAGCGCGCTCGGCAGCACCGGGTCGCCCGGACCGACGACACGTACGGAGGCACCGTCGGGGGCCGGGGCGGACACGGTGCCGCCCATGAGGGCCATCAGCGGGTGCTCATTGACCACGAGCCCCGCCGCCTCGGCCGCGGCCCGCAGCCCGGGTGCGGTCTCGGCCATCCACTCGAAGCTCTCCGGCACCCCCAGTTCCCGCTGACGGGTACGCACCCGGTCCACATCGTCCGCGCTCGGCACGGCGGCGCTTCCCAGGGCCGGGCGTGCGTAGTACGGCCAGCCTTGCCCCTCCCTGACGAAGAGCGTCAGCGGACCGAAGTCCTCGGCTCGGGCGCCGGTTCGCGGCACCGCGTCGTAGTAGCGCTCGATCCGGTCCAGCAGCGGGGACGGTCGCGAGGTGTCGTCGTCATGATCATGGGCAGTCACGACGGGCATGGAACCACCGAACCGCCGCACCCAGCCAGTGGATTACCCACGCCGAGGCCGACCGTCGGGCGCGGCGGCGCACTTCGCCTACGGTGGCCCGCCGCGTCGCGCTCCGCACGGCGCGGCGGGTCGTATGTGCCCAGGCGCTCAGGAGTCGCCCACGCTGACCTGGAGTTCCTTGATGCCGTTCAGCCAGGCCGCGCGCAGTCGGCGCGGTTCACCCGCGAGCCGCAGTCCGGGCAGGGCGTCGGCGATGGCGCTGAAGATCATGTCGATCTCGTGGATGGCGAGGGACTTCCCCAGGCAGAAGTGCGGGCCGCCACCGCCGAAACCGAGGTGCGGGTTCGGGTCGCGGGTGATGTCGAAGACCTCGGGGTGCTCGAAGACCTCCGGGTCGTTGTTGGCCGAGGAGTAGAAGAGCCCCACCCGGTCGCCCTGCTTGATCTTCTGGCCGCCGAGTTCGGTGTCCTGTGTGGCCGTGCGCTGGAACGACACTATCGGGCTGGCCCAGCGGACGATCTCCTCGGCGGCGGTCACCGGGCGCTCCCGCTTGTAGAGCTCCCACTGCTCGGGGTGGGTGAGGAAGGCGTGCATGCCGTGGCTGATGGCGTTGCGCGTGGTCTCGTTGCCCGCGACGGCGAGCAGCAGTACGAAGAAGCCGAACTCGTCGGACGACAGGTTGCCTTGGCCCTCCGCCGCCACGAGTTGGGTGACGATGTCCTTGGCGGGGCACTGCTTGCGGTCGGCGGCCATGTTCATCGAGTAGCCGATGAGCTCCATCGCTGCCTCGGCACCGATCTCCTCGGTGATGGCGTACTCGGGATCGTCGTACGCCACCATCTTGTTGGACCAGTCGAAGATCCGGGCTCTGTCCTCCTGCGGCACACCGATGAGTTCGGCGATGGCCTGGAGGGGGAGTTCGACCGCGATGCTGTTGACGAAGTCGAAGCGGCCGTCGGCTCCCGCGTCCCGCTTGGCCTCGTCCACGATCCTGCGCGCCCGTTCACGCAGCGCCTTCTCAAGGCCGCGTATCGCACGCGGGGTGAAGCCGCGTTGGACGATCTGGCGGACCCGGGTGTGCTCGGGCGGGTCCATGTTGAGCATGATCAGCCGCTGGGCGTCTATCTGGTCGCGGTTGATGTGCTCGTTGAAGCGGATGATGGCGGTGTTCTCGGTCGAGCCGAACAACTCCGGATGCGTGGAGACGTACTTGACGTCCGCATGCCGTGTGACGGCCCAGTAGCCCTCGTCGTCGAAGCCGGTGATGCCGCGCGGCTGCGGACACCACCAGACCGGCGCGGTCTGCCGCAGTGCGGCGAACTCCGGGAAGGGGATGCGACTCTGGAGGAGGTCGGGGTCGGTGGCGTCGAACCCTTCGGGCAGCGCTGGACAGGACATGGGGCGGCTCCATGGTCTGAACGAGTTATCTGACGACCCATCAGAAGTGCTCGCAAGGTAGTAACGGGTCCGGCAACTGGCAAGGCGTGCGGGGGGAACTGTTGCGCTCGCGGGCCGACTGGGGCCGGATCGCGTGCGGGTCGGGGCTGGAGTGAGTCCGGGTGGGGCCGTGCAAGACCCTTGCGTACCAGGGGTAAGTCTCACGACACTGAACGGAGAACTAGAACGCGTACTAGTTCTTCGCTGTGCGTCAGTCGCCCTGCGGGGGCACCGGGACGACCTCCGCCGGGGCGTGAGGAGAGGACGAGCTCATGGCCGCGGAACCCGTCATCGTCGAAGCCGTGCGCACACCCATAGGCAAGCGCGGCGGCGCGCTCGCCAATCTGCACCCGGCGTATCTGCTGGGGGAGACCTACCGTGAACTGCTCGGCCGCACCGGCATCCACGCCGACTGCGTCGAGCAGATCGTCGGCGGCACCGTGACCCACGCCGGCGAGCAGTCCATGAACCCGGCCCGCAACGCCTGGCTGGCGATGGGGCTGCCGTACGAGACCGCCGCGACGACCGTGGACTGCCAGTGCGGTTCGTCGCAGCAGGCCGCGCACATGACCGCGAACATGATCGCGGCCGGTGTCATCGACATCGGCATCAGCTGCGGTGTCGAGGCCATGTCGCGCGTACCGCTGGGCAGCGGTTCCAAGCACGGCCCCGGCAAGCCCTGGCCGGACGAGTGGAACGTGGACCTGCCCAACCAGTTCGAGGCCGCCGAGCGCATCGGGCGCAACCGCGGGCTGACCCGCGAGCGGGTCGACTCGCTGGGCCTGCTGTCGCAGGAGCGGGCGGGCGTCGCCTGGGCCGAGGAGCGGTTCAAGCGCGAGACCTTCGCGGTCCAGGTGCCCACGACCGAGGAGGAACAGGCCGCCGGGCAGGGGATGTGGCGGCTCGTGGACCGCGACGAGGGGCTGCGGGACACCTCGATGGAGGCGCTGGCCGGGTTGAAGCCGGTGATGCCCACCGCGATCCACACGGCGGGCAACTCGTCGCAGATCTCGGACGGAGCCGCCGCGATCATGTGGGCGTCCAAGCGGATGGCGCGGGCGCTGAAGCTGAAGCCGCGCGCGCGGATCGTCGCCCAGGCGCTGGTCGGAGCAGACCCGCACTACCACCTGGACGGGCCGATCGACGCGACCCGCGCCGTGCTCGGCAAGGCGGGGATGTCGCTCGCCGACATCGATCTCGTGGAGATCAACGAGGCGTTCGCCTCGGTCGTACTGAGCTGGGCCCAGGTCTTCGAACAGGACCTGGAGAAGGTCAACGTCAACGGTGGGGCGATCGCGCTGGGGCACCCGGTGGGGGCGACCGGCGCGCGGCTCATCACGACCGCGCTGCATGAGCTGGAGCGCAGGGGGAAGGAGTTCGCGCTGATCACGATGTGCGCGGGTGGCGCGCTGGCGACGGGGACGATCATCCAGCGGCTGTAGGTCCTGTCCGGGCGCCGGTGCCCCCGGGGGTGGAGGGCGCCCTCCGAAACGGGAACAGGGCCCCGGCGCGACGGTGGTCGTCGCTCCGGGGCCCTGCGACGTCAGTCGCGCCCTGCTCCCGTGGCCGTGCGGCCAAGTACCGGTGGCTCAGTACCAGCGGTTGGCCTGCCAGAAGTCCCAGGCGCCACAGGCGCTGCCGTAGCGCTCCTTCATGTAGTCCATACCCCACTCGATCTGGGTCTTGGGGTTGGTCTTCCAGTCGGCGCCGGCGCTGGCCATCTTGGCGCCGGGCAGGGCCTGCACCAGGCCGTAGGCGCCGGAGGAGGCGTTGGTGGCCGTGTGGTTCCAGTTGGACTCGTGCGTGACGATCTTGTCGAAGCACTGGAACTCGGCGGCGGACATCATCTGCTTGGCGACGTCCTTCGGGGTGGCGGGCGCGGCGGAAGCCGTCGTCGTCGTCCCCATCACCGCACCGGCCGCACCGAGGAGCACGGCGGTGCCGGCGACAACGGACTTGTTGCGGGCGGCGAAGCGGGTGAACAGCGAGCGAGACAAGGCGATACCTAACGTCGGGGGCATGGCGGTCGCGAAGGGGAGTGCGGCCCGTTCGAGCCTGTGTGCTGCCGGGCTTGAAGCCCTGCGGCGCCTTGCGACGAGAACAGTTGTAGCCGGGGGCCGAAGGGCGGCGCCGTGACCGGGCTCACCTACCACATACGAGTAGGAAGGGTAGGTGCGGGACTAAAGTCCCTAAGTAGACATATGGGTTTTATCCGCAGGTCATCACCCGTGTCGGCAAAAAACCCGTCCTCAGGTGATGCCTACGAAGGAAGGTAGTTTCGGGACTTTGGTCCTGTGGGCCGCCTCACCGCTGAGGCGGGTTTCCCGGGCCGTCGAATGTGACCTGGGCCTCGAAGGCGGCCCGCCGCGTCGCCCGCCGGAGCGCCTTGAGGAGCGGCCCGCCGACCGCCACCATCAGGACGGCGGTGAGCACCGCACGCCCCAGATCCCAGCCGAGCGAGGTGGCCAGGCAGTAGACCAGGAAGCGGACCAGGTTCTCGTGTACCGGGTCGCCGGGGTGGAAGGAGATGTCCGAGGCCTGACCCGTCACGATCGTCCAGCCGTACAGGTTCATGACCGTGCCGTACGCGAAGGACGCGACGAAACCGTATCCCGCCAGCATCAGCAGCTCGGCACGGCCCCGGAGCCGGGCAGCGCCCGGCAGTAGCCCCGCGCCGATCGAGAACCAGCCCATCGCGAGCATCTGGAACGGCATCCAGGGCCCCACCCCACCGGTGAGCAGGGCGGACGCGAACATCGTGACCGCCCCCAGTACGAAGCCGAAGCCAGGACCCAGCACCCTGGCGCCCAGCACCATCAGGAAGAACATGGGCTCCAGGCCCGCCGTCCCCGCCCCGAGCGGGCGCAGCGCGGCGCCCACCGCGGCGAGCACCCCGAGCATCGCCACGGCCTTCGCGTCGACCCCTCCGCCGGGCCCGTCGGAGATGGTCGCGACCACCACGCCGACCAGCAGCGGCAGCAGCAACGTGAACAGCCAGGGCGCGTCCTGGTCGTGCGCCGCCAGCCCGGAGTGGGTGTCGGCGAGCAGGGGCCAGCCGAAGGCGACCACGCCCACCGCGGTCACCAGCACGAGCGCGGCGATGGCACGCGGCCCGAGCCGCACGGCGGGTACGGGGCGGCTCGACGTCCGAGTACGGGGCGCGGTCACAGGGCGGCCCCCACCTGGGCCACGGTCAGCCAGGGCTCCGGGGCGAGCACCTTCGCCACCTGCGGCGCGAAGGCGGGCGACGACACGACCACGTCGGTGGTCGGGCCGTCTGCGACGACCTCACCGTCCGCGAGGATCACCACGCGGTCCGCGAGATCCGCCGCGAGCTCCACATCGTGGGTCGCCATGACGATGCCATGGCCTTCGGCGGCCAGCTCGCGCAGCACGGACACCAGACGGGCCTTCGCCGCGTAGTCCAGGCCGCGGGTCGGCTCGTCCAGCAGGATCAGCGGCGGCCGGGCGGTGAGGACCAGCGCGAGGGCGAGCGCCAGGCGCTGGCCCTCGGACAGATCGCGGGGGTGCGTGTCGTCCGGTACGCCGGGCAGCAGCGCGGAGACGAGCGCCCGGCAGGTCCCCGCCTCGGCACCCGCGTCAGCGTCGGCCGCCGCGCACTCGGCGCCCACGGTGTCCGCGTACAGCAGGTCCCGGGGCTCCTGCGGTACCAGCCCCACCTCGCGGATCAGCTCACGGGCGGGTGTCCGGTGCGGTACGCGGCCTCCGACGAGCAGCTCGCCCGAGGCGGGCTCGACCATCCCGACGAACGTGCCGAGCAGTGTCGACTTCCCGGCGCCGTTGCGGCCCATGAGCGCCACGGTCTCCCCGGGGCCCGCGGCGAACCGCACCTCGCGCAGTGCCTCGACCCGGCCACGGCGTACGGAGAGCCGCCGGGCGGTGACGAGGGACGCGGAGGTGCCTCCGGCATCCTTCTCGGCAGGGGTGGAGGTGGAGTTGCGCAGCCGGGCGAGCACGCCCCGCAGCCCGGAGGCTTTCGGTCGCCCGGCGACTGACTCAGCGGCAGCGGCGTGTGCTTCGGCGCCGGCTTCGGCTTCGGCCGGTGGACTGGGAGCGACCCGGGCAGGCGCCTTCCCGTCCAGCCGTTCCCGCAGCCCTCCCGCCTCTCCCGCACGCCGCCGGGCGTCCCGTACGGAAAGAGGAAGGGGTTCCCAGCCCGCCAGCCGTCCCAGCGCCACCACCGGCGGGTGCACGGCCGAGTGCGCCATCACCTCGGCGGGCAAGCCGGTGACCGGGGCCGCACCGGGCCCGGGCAGCAGTACGACCCGGTCGGCGTACTGCACCACCCGCTCCAGCCGGTGCTCGGCCATCAGCACGGTCGTCCCGAGGTCGTGCACCAGCCGCTGGAGCACGGCCAGCACTTCTTCGGCAGCCGCCGGGTCGAGCGCCGACGTCGGCTCGTCGAGCACCAGCACCCTGGGATGCGGGGTGAGTACGGACCCGATCGCCACCCGCTGCTGCTGGCCGCCGGACAGTGTGGCGATCGGCCGGTCGCGCAGCTCGGCGAGCCCCAGCAGGTCGAGGGTCTCCTCCACCCGGCGCCGCATCACATCGGCGGGCAGACCCAGCGACTCCATCCCGTACGCCAGCTCGTCCTCGACCGTGTCGGTGACGAAGTGCGACAGCGGATCCTGACCCACGGTGCCGACGAGATCGGCCAGTTCGCGGGGCGGGTGGGTGCGGGTGTCCCGGCCGCCGACGGTGACCCGGCCGCGCAGGGTGCCGCCCGAGAAGTGCGGCACCAGCCCGGAGACCGCCCCGAGCAGTGTCGACTTGCCGACACCCGAGGGGCCGACCAGCAGGACGAGTTCGCCTTCCGGGACGGTCAGTTCGATGCGGTCGACGGTGGGCGTCTCGCGGTCGGCGTAGGTGACGGAGACGTTCTCGAAGCGGATCACGACGTCCCCTTCTTGTGAGTGGACTTCTTGCGGGCGGACGGAGGCACGGGAGCGACGAAGGCGGGCAGCAGCCCGATCAGCAGCCCGGTGGCGGGCAGCAGTGGCAGGGTGGGCGCGGTCAGCGGGACGACGCCGGGCCGCAGTGCCTCCGGCGCGTAAGCGCCCGCCCAGATCATCAGCGCCGCGACCGCCGTGCCGGACCCGGCCACCAGCCAGGCCCGTACGCCCCAGCGGTCGGGGCGGTAGCGGGTACGGACCTGGCGCCTGCCGCCGAGCCGCAACCCGGCGGTGGCGACGATGATCCCGCCCAGCAGCACCGGCAGCCCGTATCCGGCGCCCTCGGCGGCGAGCAGCCCGTACGAGCCCGCGCACACCCCGAGCAGTCCGCCCAGCGTGAGCACGGTGGTGGTGTGCTGAACGGCACGCGGCACGGCGGCCCGCCGCCCGTAGCCACGCGCGTCCATCGACGCCGCCACCGCCACGGAACGCTCCAGCGCGCCCTCCAGCACCGGCAGCCCGATCTGGAGCAGCGCCTTGGCGCCCCCGGCGCTGCGGCCCCGCAGTCTGCGCGCGGTACGCAGCCGGACCACGTCCGCGACCATGTTCGGGGCGAACGTCATCGCGACGACGACGGCGACCCCGGCCTCGTACAGTGCCGCGGGCAGCGACTTCAGGAGCCGGGCCGGGCTGGCGAGCGCGTTGGCAGCGCCGACGCAGATCAGCAGCGTGGCCATCTTCGCCCCCTCATAGAACGAGAACACGAGCTGCTCCAGCGTCACCCGCCCCCCGAGCCGGAAGCCCCGCGCCCAGTCGGGCAGCGGCACTTCGGGCAGGGTCACCAGGACATGCGCCCCGGGGATCGGCGAGCCGAGGAGGGCGGAGAAGACCAGCCGGATGGCGATGACGAACAGCCCGAGCTTGACGAAGGCGCCGTAGGAGCGTGCCCAGGGCGCGTCGGTCCGCCGCGCGGCCACCACATATCCGGCGACGCCGACCAGCAGACCGAGCAGCAGCGGGTTGGTGGTGCGGGACGCGGCGGTGGCGAGCCCCAGCGCCCACAGCCACCAGGCCCCGGCGTGCAGCGCGTTGCTCCGGTTGGCCTCGGGCGCACGCCAGCCGCCTCCGGGCAGCCGGACCTGCCGGGGCCTGGGAACGCCGAACCGGGGGGGCCCCCGGGGGGGGGCGGGGGGGGGGCCCCGGGTGGCGGGGGGGGTGACATATAAGCGCGGGGGGGGGGGGGCGGGGCGCTCGCCCGCGCGGGGGGCCGCTCCCCCCCCCGCGCGCGCTCGGCCGCCCCCCCCCCGGGGGGCGTCGCCCGGTGTGCCGGGGGTCGTCACATTCATCCGCGTCGGCGGCGTGCCTGCCAGAGCGCCGCTCCGCCGAGCGCGAGTACCGCGGCGGCGCCGCCGTTGAGGCCGACCGACGGGCCTTCCCCGCCGTCCCGCGAGGCGGCGGGATTCGCCGTCCCGGGCTTCGGGGACGCCGCGGGAGCGGTGTCATCGGCCGAGACCTGGTCACCGCAGCCCGATCGCGGGTAGCCCGATATACCGCAGAGCAGCGCCGCGCTGTCGTAGCGCAGCGGCTTGGCCACGGCGGCGAGTGCCTCCGCGCTGGTGGCGGACGTGTCGACCTGGGCGCAGGCGGTGCGGCGGTCGGGGGTCGGCGGCGTCTCGCCCTCGGGGGCGTGCTCCGGGGTGCCGAAGTCGATGACGACGCCGATCCGCTTGGTGCCGGGTCTCGCGGGCGTGGCGGCGCACAGCTCAGCGAAGTCGGGGGCGGTACGGGGCTTCGTGGCATCGGCTGAGTCCGCGCTGACCGCGAAGCGGAAACCGTTGACCTCGCCGTCGGCGGGCCGCGCGGTGGCCGGGCCCTCGGTGGCGTAGGCCCACCCGGGCCCGGACGACACCCAGAACGACCAGTACCGGTATCCGGCGGCCTGCGCGGGCGCCGTCGCGGCGATGAGCGCCGTCAGCAGGACCCCCGACACCAGCGCGACGGCTACCGCGAACCGCACCCGCACGGCTTTGCCCGGCCGCACCCGCAGGGTCTTGCCCGCCCCCGCCAAGGTCACTGCCTGTTCTTCCGGCGACCGCTGATCAGGAAGCCGGCGCCGACACCGGCCGCGAGACCGGCGCCGACGATCCACCAGATACCGGCGTTGTCACCGCCCACGGCCTCCTTCTCGTTCTCCGCGTCGGCGGCCGGGGCCGGAGCGGACGTCGCGGCGGGCGCGGGGCCGGTCGCGTTCAGCAGCTTCACCAGGTCGGTGCCGCCGAACTTGCGAGGGTCGGCGCCGTAGGCCTGCGCGGCGAGGACGAGCTGCGCGTAGGCGGCCGGGCCGCCCGCGGCGGCCCAGGCGGCCGAGTTCTTCTCCAGCCAGGTGATGGAGGCGGCGGCCTTGTCCTTGTGACCGGCAGCGGAGAGTGCCACGACCGCGTCCGCCGTGTTGCCGAAGTCCGGCTGCGGCGCAGGGTCGGCCGCGCCGGGCATCGGCGCGGAGTCGAGGTGGCCGGTCTTGGCCAGGGCCGTGGCCAGGTAGGCCGCGCCATTGCGGGCGGACTGCTCGGGCGTCGCGGGGTCGGTGCTGACGCACTTCGGGGCGGCGCCCGGCTTGGGCCCTTCGACGATCATGCCGCGGCCGAGCCCGCCGAGCACCGCCGCCGCGGTCGCGTCGCCGTTCGCGATGAGCTTGCCGGACTTGTCGGGCTGGTAGGCGAACGCCCCACCGCTCGTCTTGTCCGTGCAGGGGATCGCGAACGTCACGAGTGCGTCGTACGGCGACTTCCCCTTGGCGGACTTGATGGTGGCCGGCTGGGCGTCGGCCGCGGCGAGTGCGCCGATCACGATCGCGGTGGAGTTGGCGTCGGACGGGAAGCCGGGGTTGTAGCCCCAGCCGCCGTCCTCGTTCTGCACGGACTTCAGCCACTCGACGCCCTTGCCGACCTGCTGCTCGTGCTCGCCGAGCGCCGTCAGCGCCTGGAGCGCGGCGGCGGTCGCGTTGCTGTCGAGCACCGTCTTGGCGTCGCAGGGCTTGGCGGCGTCGGCCCGGTACGAGGCGAAGCCGCCGTCCGCGCACTGCTGACCGGTCAGCCAGGAGACCGCCTTGTCCGACGGGACCGTCTTCACCGCGTCCTGCGCGAGGAACGCCAGCGACTGCCGCCATACGCCGTCGTAGGTCGGGTCCGCCGTGCCGTACAGCCCCTCGGGAAGCGCGGGGGAAGGGGAGGGGGACGGCGCGGCGACGGCGGCGGGGGCACCGGCGATGGCGCCGCAGAACACGGCGGAAACGGCGGCGAGCGCGGCTGCGCTGCGGCGGACGGTCATGGCTGGACGGTGCCTCTCCTGTGGGGAGCCGGGCACGGGCGCACGACGGCGCCGGGCTCCGGCCCCGTATTCCTCGACGGTGCCGCTGCCGACGGATACGAGGCCGACGGCAGGAGCCGGTCATGTCCCGGTACGAGGCATTCCGGCTCACCGCTACCTGAGCGATTGACGGTTGCGGGTCAGCGCCGGATTCGCACCGGCTTCCCCTCGTACGGGTGTGATGACAACGGCCTCACTCTACCGGCCCACAACCGTCCGGCCCCCGGGAGGCCGCAGGGGCGTGGGTCACAGGGGCGCGGGTCACAGTCAGAGCGCCAGCACCGGCCGGGTGGAGAACTCCTCGTGGAGATCCTCGCCGTCCTCGCCGTACACGAACTCGGCCATGGCGGGGTTGCGGTTGGCGGTGGCCAGGGGCAGCCATGCCAGCACGAGGCCGTAGCCGCCGCACACCGACTCGCCGCCGTCTCCGCCGTGGATCGCGGTGGTGTCGCTCGCCAGCTCCGCGCGGTAGGTGTCGTAGGCGATGCGCAACCCGAAGGCGTTCAGCCGGTGATGCGGGCCGGTGCGGTCCCCGTAGGGGATGCGGTCGAGTGGGCACTCGTTTCCCCAGCGGAACAGGGTGCTCGCCCCGGCACCGCAAGCGTGCTCCCACTCGTCGGAACTCGGCATCCGCAGGCCGCGAGCCGCGAGAGCGACCGGCACGTCGGCGGGCGGCCCGGTCAGCTCCTCGTCCTCCACAGCCATGAGGACGGTGGCCAGCACGGCACGGCGGCAGGGGCTGAGCACCTGAGCGAGGTGGTTGCGCAGATCCGGTCCGTAGCCGAAGCCCTGCTCCAGGCTCGTGGCGTAGTCGGCGACCTGCTCCGGGGTCGGCTGCCAACTGTCCGGATCGAAACCCAGGGACACGGGGCCGCCGGGTATCAGGGCGAATTCCTGCCCGTCCCGCTCGACGCGGACGCGGTGCAGGGGTGCGCCGAGGTGCTCCGTGGTCTCGACAAGGCTCACCCGGCCGTTCACCAGGGAGGCGGCATCCTGGGCAACGCGGCGCGCGGTCGGCAGATCGAAGGACCGCCATTGGTCGAGCGTCAGATCGGCGAGTGACATGGAGCGTATGGTGGCAGGCGCCTCTGACACGGGACCCGGCACCGTTCACCGCGGCGCTCACACCGCCACGTACGCCACCGGCTCGCTCCTCGCCACCGCCTCCGCCCGCCCCAGCTTCACCAGGCGCCGCAGATGCGATTCGGCCTCCGACACGGCGATGTTGCGCGAACCGTAGGGGATCAGGTCCCAGGGGCGGTTCCACTCCATCCGCTCGGCGAGCTGCCAGGGCGTGAGCGGTGTGGCCAGCAGGGCGAGCAGCCCGGTGAGCCGGGCCTCGTGGTGGTCGAGCAGCTCCCGCACCCGCGCCGGGGCGTCTGTGAAGGCGTGCTGGTGTGCCGGGAGGACCTCGGCGACACCGAGGCGGCCGACGCGTTCCAGGGAGTCCAGGTAGTCGCCGAGCGGATCGGTCACGGTGGCGTCGTCCGGGTCCTCGTACAGGCCGATGTGCGGGGAGATCCCGGGCAGCAGATGGTCGCCGGAGAAGAGCCGGCCGTGGCCGGGGAGACCGGCGGGGTGCTCCTCTTCAAGATGGAGGCAGACATGGCCGGGGGTGTGGCCGGGTGTCCAGATCGCCCGCAGCCGCCGACCGGCGAGGTCGATCAGCTCGCCGGGGACGATCTCGCGGTCGGGCAGGGCGGCCCTGAGCCCGGGCAGGGTCCGCATCCGGCCCCCGGCGCGGGCGGCCCGCAGCGGCGCCAGATGCGACTCGGGGGCCCCGGCCCCGGTGAGCTTCGCGGTCATGTAGTCCAGCCACACGCCGGGGTCGGCGTCACGGGTGCGGCGTACGACGGCGGTGTCGGCCTCGTGCATCGCGATCCAGGCGCCGGACGCCTCCCGCACCTGGCCCGACAGGCCGTGGTGGTCGGGGTGGTGGTGGGTGATGACGACGCCGTGGATGTCGCCGACGGACGTCCCCAGCACGGCCAGGCCGTCCGTGAGCGCTGTCCAGGAGTTGGGGTCGTCCCAGCCGGTGTCGACGAGGACGGGCCCGCGGTCGGTGTCGACGACATGGACCAGGGTGTGGCCGAGCGGGTTGTCCGGGATGGGGACCCGGAGGGACCAGACCCCTCCGCCGTGTTCCGTCACCTGCGGCATGTGACTTCGCCCCCTCCCGTACGGCCCGTCGAGTCACTGTACCGAAAACTGACGAGCTATCAGATCCCGTGGATGAGACCGGGCAGCGCGCGCATGTCGTGGAACACGACCGTGTCCGCGCCCGCGAGCCGGTCCGCCGGTGTCAGTCCGCCGGCATACCCGAACGCCCGCATCCCCGCCGCGCGGGCGGCCTCCACGCCCGGCCGGCTGTCCTCGACCACCGCGCACGCCGCCGGGTCCACTCCCATCCGCTCCGCCGCGTACAGGAACAGGTCCGGTGCCGGCTTCCCGCGCGCGACCTCGGTGGCGCTGAAGATGCGGCCCGCGAAACGCTCGTAAAGACCGGTGCGGCCGAGAGTGTGGCGCATCTTCTCGTGCGAGCCGCTGGAGGCGACACAGGTCGGCAGGCCGATCGCGTCCAGTGCCTCGGGCAGTCCGTCGACGGGCAGCAGCCCGGCGTCGACCTCCTCGGCGTGCGTTAGCTCGAACCGCTTGTGCCAGACCGACGCCGTCTCCTCGCCGAGCCGTTCGGCGATCTGCTCCCGGATGGCGGCGTGCGAGCGTCCGATGAACCGCCGCACCACCTCGTCCTCGCTGAGCGGCCAGCCCAACTCGGCTCCCAGGGCGACCTGTACGCGGGCGGCGATGCGTTCGCTGTCGACCAGCACACCGTCGCAGTCGAATATCACCAGTTCGATCGACTTGATCATCCCGCGAGGTTAGGCGGCAGCCTGGCCTCCTACAACTAGAACTGGTATCAGTTTCTGAAACAGCGTCAAAGGTGCACAGCGGCAACGCGGGAGGCGGCGTCATGACCGAGCTGGTCGAGCACGGAAAGCTGTTCATCGGCGGGGAGTTGGTCGATCCACTCGGTACCGGCTCCATCGAGGTGGTCTCCCCGCACACCGAGCAGGTCATCGGACGCGTCCCGCACGCCTCCGAGGCCGATGTGGACCGGGCCGTCGCCGCCGCGCGCCGCGCCTTCGACGAGGGACCCTGGCCGCGTACGACGCTCGACGAGCGGATCGCGGTGGTGGGCAGGATCAAGGACGCCTTCGCCGTGCGCCACGAGGAGATCGCCCGCTCGATCAGCTCGCAGAACGGCTCCCCTTACTCCTGGAGCGTCCTCGCCCAGGCGCTCGGCGCGATGATGGTGTGGGACGCGGCCATCGCCGTCGCCCGCGACTTCACCTACGAGGAGCGCCGCGGCGGTGTGCTCGGACCGATCCTCGTACGCCGTGAGCCGGTCGGTGTCGTCGCCGCCATCGTGCCCTGGAACGTCCCGCAGTTCGTGGCCGCCGCCAAGCTGGCGCCGGCGCTGCTCTCCGGCTGCACCGTGGTGCTGAAGCCGTCCCCGGAGTCCCCGCTGGACGCGTACATCCTCGCCGACATCCTCCGCGAGGCCGGGCTGCCGGAGGGCGTGGTCTCGATCCTGCCCGCCGACCGCGAGGTCAGCGAGTACCTCGTCGGGCATCCGGGTGTCGACAAGGTCTCGTTCACCGGCTCGGTAGCGGCCGGAAAGCGGGTGATGGAGGTCGCGGCCCGCAATCTCAGCCGCGTCACCCTGGAGTTGGGCGGCAAGTCGGCGGCCGTCATCCTGCCGGACGCCGACCTGGAGACCGCGGTGCAGGGCATCGTGCCCGCCGCCTGGATGAACAACGGCCAGGCGTGTGTCGCCCAGACCCGCATCCTCGTCCCGCACACGCGCTACGACGAGATCGCCGACGCCTTCGCCACCGCGGCCGGCGCACTCGTGGTCGGCGACCCGCTGGATCCGGCGACCCAGGTCGGCCCGCTGGTGGCCGAACGCCAGCAGCGGCGCTCGCTCGACTACATCAGGATCGGCCAGGAGGAGGGCGCCAAGATCCTCACCGGCGGCGGGCGCCCGTCCGGACTCGACCGCGGCTGGTACGTCGAGCCCACCCTCTTCGGCGGCGTCGACAACTCCATGCGGATCGCCCGCGAGGAGATCTTCGGCCCGGTGATCTGCCTGCTGCCGTACGGGGACGAGGCCGAGGCCGCCGCCATCGCCAACGACTCCGACTACGGTCTCAGCGGCAGCGTGTGGACGGCGGACGTCGAGCACGGCATCGACTTCGCACGCCGGATCAGGACGGGCACGTACAACGTCAACACCTTCAGCCTGGACATGCTCGGCCCGTTCGGCGGCTACAAGAACTCCGGACTCGGGCGCGAGTTCGGCCCTGAGGGCTTCGGCTCCTACCTGGAGCACAAGATGATCCACCTGCCCGCCTCGTACGGGGGCGAGGGGTGATGGGCGACCGCTGGCACGTCGAGGTCGACCGGGGCGTGTGCATCGGCTCGGCTATGTGCCTGAGCCACGCCCCGGGCGGCTTCCGGCTGGACTCCGCCCGCCAGTCCCACCCGTCGGAGCCGGACACGGACGCGAACGAGAAGATCCTCGCGGCGGCGGAGGGGTGCCCGGTGGAGGCGATCCTGATCACCCTGCCGGACACGGGGGAGCCCGTGTTCCCCCCGGAGGAGTAGTCCCTGCCGCACCCTCAGAAGTGGATCGGCGCCCCGGCGAAGGCCGCGTAGAACCAGACGACGCCGAAGATCCACTGGCCGACGGTGCCGATCAGCGCACCCGCGGCCATGGAGACACCGGTGCGGCGATCAAGGATCGCGGCACTTGTCCAGCCGCACACGGCGCCGGCCACGGGCATACCCAGGCCCTGCAGCGCGGTGTGTGCCAGCGCCTTCTTCGCCTCGCGGTCGGCCTGGCTCGCGGTCGGGTGCTGGAGCGCGTCGGCTGCGGCATGCCATAGCGCGATCAGGGCGGGCAGTAGCAGGACGGTCGTCACCCCGAGGAGGGTGACGACCGTGCGGCGCGATCGCCGGGCCGTGTGCGCGGGAGTGTCCGTCATGCGGGCATCCTCCGGGGGCGCGGGGGCGCACCTCCATCCGCACGCGTACTCATCAGCCGGCCTGCCGGATGGGTTCACGGTGCGGCGCACCCAGCCGCGGTGTCCGGAGTCCCGTCATCGAACGCCGGACGGGCTTGGGCGCACGGGGCCGCGTCCCTCGTGTCACCCCTGGCCCGGCCGGACCGAGGTCACGTCGATCAGCCGGCACACCGTCTCGATGTCGATCTTGACCTGGGCGATCGACGCCCGCCCCGACAGCCATGTGATCAACGCCGAGTGCCAGGTGTGCTCGATCACCCGGACGGCCGAGAGCTGTTCCGCCGTCGGATCGTCGAGCCCCATCGCGTCCAGGATGATCGCCGTCGTCTGCCGCGACACCGTGTCCACCTCGGGACTCACGCTCCGGTCGGCGAACGTGAGAGCGCGCACCATCGCGTCCGCGAGGTGCGGCTCCCGCTGGAGGGCGCGGAAGGCCCGCATCAGGGTCTCCGCCACTCGTTCGGCGGCACTCGCCCCCACCGGTGGGCGTTTGCGCAGCGTGGTGTGCAGGTGCTGGAGCTGGTCCTGCATGGTGGCGACCAGCAGGTGCACCTTCGAGGGGAAGTAGCGGTACAGCGTGCCGAGCGCGACCCCCGCCGCCTCGGCGACCTCGCGCATCTGTACGGCGTCGAAACCGCCCTGGCTGGCCAGCTGCGCGCTGGCGTGCAGGATGCGGCGGCGGCGGGCCTCCTGGCGTTCGGTCAGGGGCGGGGCCGATGGTGCTGTCGCTGCTGCTGCCCTGGCTTCCGCGATCATCTGTGCGCGTATCTCCCGTCCCCCGTGAGCTCCGGGTGGCCCGGCCTGCTCCAGAGCATGCCAGCGCCGTCACCCGTGGCGCGAATCACCTGTTCCAGGCCTTACAGCAGGGCTACCTGCCGGTAGATTCGATGCTCCTTGAACGATCAAGAACGATCAAGTCTGTAACTTGTTCTAGATTAGCGCGAGCGGTTACGCTCCGGCAGAAGCGCAGTCCGGCAAAGGGGCAGTAAGAAGGGGGCCGTGAGTGACCGCTGAGGCCATAGCTGCCGGGCCCCGTCCAGGCGCTGCCGGTGCCACCGGCGCCGGTCCCGATGCCGGGAGTTCCGGCGACCGCCCGCTGCGCATCGCCCTCCTCACGTACAAGGGCAACCCGTTCTGCGGCGGCCAGGGTGTGTACGTACGCCACCTCTCCCGCGAGCTCACCCGCCTCGGGCACTCCGTGGAAGTGATCGGCGCGCAGCCCTACCCCGTGGTCGACGAAGACGAAGGCGTGCTCCTCACCGAGCTGCCCAGCCTCGATCTGTACCGCCAGCCCGACCCGTTCCGCACGCCGGGCCGCGGGGAGTACCGGGACTGGATCGACCACCTCGAAGTGGCCACCATGTGGACCGGCGGCTTCCCTGAGCCGCTGACCTTCTCGCTGCGCGCACGGCGCCTGCTCGCCGCCCGCCGAGGGGACTTCGACGTCGTCCACGACAACCAGACCCTCGGCTACGGGCTGCTCGGCGACCTCGGCGCACCCCTCGTCACCACGATCCACCACCCGATCACCGTCGACCGGCAGCTCGAACTCGACGCGGCGCCCACCTGGCGGCGCCGTGCCTCCGTCCGCCGCTGGTACGGCTTCACGCGGATGCAGAAGCGGGTCGCCCGCAAACTGCCCTCCGTGCTCACCGTGTCCGGCAGCTCCCGGCAGGAGATCATCGACCACCTCGGAGTGCGCCCGGAGCGGCTGCGGGTCGTGCATGTGGGCGCCGACACGGACCTGTTCTCGCCCGACCCCGCGGTCGCCGAGGTCCCCGGGCGGATCGTCACCACCTCCAGCGCCGACGTACCCCTCAAGGGGCTCGTCTTCCTGGTCGAGGCCCTCGCCAAGCTGCGCGCCGAGCAGCCGGACGCGCATCTGGTCGTCGTCGGCAAGCGCGCCGAGGACGGCCCGGTGGCCCGGATGATCGAGCGGCACGGACTGGGGGACGCGGTCCGCTTCGTCAAGGGCATCTCGGACGAGGAGCTCGTGGACCTGGTGCGCGGGGCGCAGGTCGCCTGTGTGCCGTCGCTGTACGAGGGCTTCTCGCTGCCCGCCGCCGAGGCCATGGCCACCGGCACCCCGCTCGTCGCCACGACGGGCGGGGCGATCCCGGAGGTCGCGGGCCCGGACGGCGAGAGCTGCCTGGCGGTGCCGCCCGGTGACGCGGACGCGCTCGCCACCGCACTCGGCAGGCTCCTCGGTGACGCGGAGCTGCGCCGCCGGATCGGAGCCGCCGGACGCGAACGAGTGCTGGCCCGCTTCACCTGGGCGCGCGCCGCGGAGGGCACGGCGGAGCTGTACCGCGAGGCCATCGAGGCACAACAGGCTCAGCAGGGACGGCAGGCGAACGCCGCCCCCGTCGCGGCCACCGGGAGCGCTCGGTGACCCTCTCGGGCCTCCCACGCGACACCGCTACAGCGAACCGCGTCACAGCAAGCCACGCCCCACGCCGGGGCGTCGTCATCCATCCGGAAGGGCAGACTCCGTGCTGACCGTCGACTTCTCCCGCTTCCCGCTCGCCCCGGGCGACCGCGTGCTCGACCTGGGCTGCGGGGCCGGGCGGCACGCCTTCGAGTGCTACCGGCGCGGCGCGCAGGTCGTCGCACTCGACCAGAACGGCGAGGAGATCCGCGAGGTCGCCAAGTGGTTCGCGGCGATGAAGGAAGCCGGCGAGGCCCCGACCGGCGCCACCGCCACCGCGATGGAGGGCGACGCGCTCAACCTCCCCTTCCCTGACGCCTCGTTCGACGTGGTGATCATCTCCGAGGTCATGGAGCACATCCACGACGACAAGGGCGTGCTCGCCGAGATGGTCCGGGTGCTCAGGCCGGGCGGCCGGATCGCCGTCACCGTCCCCCGGTACGGCCCCGAGAAGATCTGCTGGGCGCTCTCGGACGCGTACCACGAGGTCGAGGGCGGCCATATCCGCATCTACAAGGCGGAAGAGCTGATCGGGAGGATCCGCGAGGCCGGGCTCAAGCCGTACGGCACCCACCACGCGCACGCGCTGCACTCTCCTTACTGGTGGCTGAAGTGCGCCTTCGGCGTGGACAACGACAAGGCGCTGCCGGTCCGCGCCTACCACAAGCTGCTGGTCTGGGACATCATGAAGAAGCCGCTGGCCACGCGGGTCGCCGAGAACGCGCTCAACCCGCTGATCGGCAAGAGCTTCGTGGTGTACGCGACCAAGCCGCACACCCCCGCCGCCGCGGTGGCCCCCACCTCCGCGGCGGCCGCCCAGTGACCTCGCCGGGAAGGACCGAACACCTCGTCCTGCCCGGCGTCCTCACGGCCGCCGAGGCCGCCGAGACCGTCGCCGGCATCCGCGCGGTCCAACGTGAGGACGGGGCGATCCCGTGGTTCCGGGGACACCACCTGGACCCCTGGGACCACACCGAGGCGGCGATGGCGCTGGACGCGGCCGGTGAACACGAAGCCGCCGCCCGCGCCTACGAGTGGCTGGCCCGGCACCAACTGCCCGACGGCTCCTGGTACGCGGCGTACCACGACGGCGACGCCGACCAGCCCACCGACCGCAGCCGCGAGAGCAACTTCTGCGCGTACATCGCCGTCGGTGTCTGGCACCACTACCTGGCCACCGGCGACGACGCGTTCCTCGACCGCATGTGGCCGAGCGTCTACGCCGCCATCGAGTTCGTGCTGCGGCTCCAGCAGCCCGGCGGGCAGATCGGCTGGAAGCGCGAGCCCGTCGAAGACGGCGACACCGCCGTCCCCGACGCGCTGCTGACCGGCAACTCCTCCGTCTACCACGCGCTGCGCTGCGCCCTCGCCATCGCCGAGGAGCGCGAAGAGGCGCAGCCGGACTGGGAGTTGGCGACCGGCGCGCTGGGGCACGCGATCCGCAGCCACCCCGAGCGGTTCCTGGACAAGTCCCACTACTCGATGGACTGGTACTACCCGGTGCTCGGTGGCGCGGTGACCGGAGCCCAGGCCAAGGAGCGTGTCGAGGAACGCTGGGACGAGTTCGTGGTCCCCGGTCTCGGGGTCCGCTGCGTCCTGCCCAATCCCTGGGTGACGGGCGGCGAGAGCTGCGAACTGGCCCTCGCACTCTGGGCGATGGGCGAGTCCGACCGGGCGCTCGAGATCCTCCAGTCCATCCAGCACCTGCGCGCCGACGGCGGTATGTACTGGACGGGATACGTCTTCGAGGACAAGGCCGTGTGGCCCGAGGAGCTCACCGCCTGGACGGCCGGCTCACTGCTGCTCGCGGTGGCCGCCCTGGGGGGAGACGAGGCGACCACCGCGGTGTTCGGCGGGGACCGGCTGCCGCGCGGGCTCGACCAGGAGTGCTGCCAGGCCTAGGGGTATTGATCACGAGCGTTGTCAACGCTCGTGATCAATACACCTGGCGCGCGGCGGCATGCCGTCAGCGGCGCAGCCGTCCCGCCACGGCGTGCCCGATGAAGAGGTACACCAGCGCGGCGAGTCCGTAGCCCGCCACCACCCGTGCCCAGTCGGCGTCGAAGGTGAAGAGGTCGTACGACCAGCCGGCCAGCCACCGGGCCGTTTCCTGGAGGAACTCCACCAGGTCGTTGGTCCGGTTGGCGTCCAGCAGGTACATCAGGATCCACAGGCCGATGATGGCGGCCATGACATCGGCGACGATGGCGATGATCCTCGCCGCCTGGTGAGTGCCACTGCTCTGTCGTGGGGACATGGACTCCGGGTTGCCGTTCCTCTTTGAACCAAACCGAACCGTCCTTGGTCCGCCCCGGCCGGTGTGGCAGCTCAGCGGCGGCTGGGAAATGCGTCGTAGTGGGCGGTGTGCCCTCCTACCATCGAGGGAGTCCGGAAGCCGATGGGGTGGGGCAGTGGTGAATTGGCGCTGGGGCAGGGGCAGGAAGACGAGCCGCGCGGAGGCGGAGGCAGCGAAAGCTGAGATGACGGCACGCGAGGCGGTGCGGGCCGCGGCGCGGGAAGCCGTGGAGCAGGCCGAAGCCGTGGAGCGGGCCGACGACGAGCACATCGCCCAGGCCCCCGGCGAAGCCGAACGCCTCCGCCGCGCCGAGGCCGCCGCCAGGCGGAAGTTCACCCACTCGCTGGGGGAGCTCTCGCGGGAGTGGATCGGGGAGTGGCAGCCGTGGCTGAGCCGTTCACCGCTGGGTACCGATCTGATGGTCTGGTGGTGGTACGAGAGCGACCTGCGCCGTCTCCTCGGTGACCGTACTTACCAGGACCGCTTCGCCGCCCTGCTGGCCCAGGCCGCCCCGCGAGACTGCGCGGCCCTGTCCCTCGGCTGCACCCGCCGCACCGACCGCTCCTGCCGCGCCCCGGAAACTTGCGCCCTCGACCCCGACCTCTCCGTCCGGCGCCTTCGGAACCGCACGGGCCCTGTCCCGGGTGCCTGCGACGGCTTCGTCGACTTCCGGGCGTTCGAGCTCTTCATCGACTTCACATCCGACGACCGCCACCGCGCCGTCGTCATGCGGAACAACGAGATCGGCGGCAGACTGAGCCTCTGGGTGAACGGCGTACCGGCCGCGCACGGGCCTTCCCTGGAATGGGGAGGCTACTGGCTGGACGACCGCCACTACGTCATCCAGGCAGAGGGCCCGGAAGACCACCCGGCGCAGACCCACACCATGAGCACCCTGTGCTGCACCATCATCTCCCTGATCGTCCACGACGCCGAGCGCGCGGAGACCCAACTGCTCGAACCCGAGGCCACGGAGCTGTGGACCGATCCGCGCGTACGCCGCCACGGCGACGCCCTGCACGTGTACGCGGACGCCGAGGCGGCCGAGGCCGGGCGCCCCGACCGGGTGCTGCCCATCGTGGACCCGTGACACCCCCGGCTGGCTGTCATGGCGTACGGTCAGCCGTTCAACTCCGCCAGCACCCGCAGCGTCCGCAGGTCAGGCGACATCAGCAGCAGGTCGGTCACCGGGCCCTTGCGCCACAGTTCCAGCCGTTCCGCGATGCGTTCACGCGGGCCGACGAGCGAGATCTCGTCCGCGAAGGCGTCCGGGACGGCCAGTACCGCCTCCTCGCGGCGTCCTTCTGCGAACAGGCGCTGGATATGCCGGGCTTCGGCCTCGTAGCCCATCCGCGCCATCAGGTCGGCGTGGAAGTTGCGGGCCGCGTGCCCCATGCCGCCGATGTAGAAGCCGAGCATCGCCTTGACCGGCAGCAGTCCCTCCGCCACGTCGTCGCAGACCGTCACCCGGGCCATCGGGGCGATCACGAAGCCGGGTGGGGCCTCGTCAAGGGACGCCTGGTAGACGTCCGTCCGGGTCGGTGACCAGTACAGCGGGAGCCAGCCGTCGGCGATCCGGGTCGTCTGGGCGATGTTCTTCGGGCCCTCGGCTCCCAGTAGGACGGGGAGGTCCGCCCGCAGGGGATGGGTGATCGGCTTGAGGGCTTTGCCGAGGCCGGTGCCGTCGTCGCCGGCGTACGGGAGGGCCTGGAAGCGCCCGTCGAGCGCGACAGGGCCCTCGCGGCGCAGTACCTGGCGGATGATGTCCACGTACTCGCGCGTGGCGGTCAGGGGACTCTTCGGGAAGGGGCGGCCGTACCAGCCCTCCACCACCTGTGGACCCGACAGGCCGAGGCCCAGCAGCATCCGGCCGCCGGAGAGGTGATCGAGGGTCAGGGCGTGCATGGCGGTGGCGGTGGGGGTGCGGGCCGCCATCTGGGCGACCGCCGTGCCCAGGCGGATACGGCTGGTGTGCGCGGCGATCCAGGTCAGCGGGGTGAACGCGTCGGACCCCCAGGCTTCGGCGGTCCACACCGAGTGATAGCCGAGGCGTTCCGCTTCGCGGGCGAGTTCCAGATGGGCGGGGTTCGGGCCACGGCCCCAGTAGCCGAGTGCGAGTCCGAGCCTCATCTCTCATCCCCTTCCCCGAGTCCGTCCCTGATGGGGCGTCAGGGTATGGCAACGGCCCCCCGCCCGGAAGGGCGAGGGGTCGTCGCGAAAAGGGAAGGGCCGTCAGCCGCGCTGGATACCGGTGGTGTCCTGGAGGACGCCGCGGCGGCCGTCCTGCGTCTGAGCCACCAGCGCCTGCCCGCGCTGCTCGACCGCGAGGTACCAGGTACCCGGCGCCAGCTCGGCGATCGGGACCGGGGAACCGTCCTCCGCGTACAGCGGACGGGCCACGGGCACCGCGAACCAGAACGGGGCGAAGTCACCGGCCGGCGCCGGGGCGGCGTCCTGCTGGGGCTGCGGCTGCGCGCCCCCGTACATCTGCTGGTGCTGCGGTGACTGCTGGGCCTGTGCACCGGGGTAGCCGTAGCCACCGCCCTGGTCGGAGCCGATCGGAGCGCCCGGTCCACCCAGCCCACCCGGGCCGCCCGGGTATCCGTAGCCCGCCTGCGGCTGCGCGCCGTACGGCTGGGGGGCCGCCGGGCGCGGGGCAGGCAGCAGCGGGAGCTTGAGCGCGGGGACCAGAGGGCTCGCGACGGCGGCGCCGGCGAGGACCAGCGAGGCGATCAGGCCGAGGATGAGCGCGCCACCCGCCGAAGGGACTTCGAACATCCACATAAGGAGCTGCCAGGCCGTGGCGATCGTGAGCACGGTGCCGGCCTGGGCCAGGTCGAGGCCGGCGACCTTGCGTGGCTGCGACTGCGGCAGCAGGCGCGAGACGACGATCAGCGCGGCCCCGGCGATGCCGAGGAAAAAGGCGCCCCAGCCCAGGAAGTAGGCCGCACCCCACGCATTGGGCACGACGTCGCACGCTGTGCCGGAGCATTCGGAGGTGTTCAGAAACGAGGCGATGAACAGCAGCACCGCTGCTCCGATCACCACGCCATCGCCTCGACTGAGGGAGCGGATGTTCACGTCTAAGGTCCTTCGTCGGTTATCGCGTCTGTCGCGTCAGAGCTGAGGGCTGATGAGCTGGTAACAGAGGTGCGGTACCTCATCATAGGGTCCAACCTATAACCGGCTGCGGGGACATCAGACCCGTTTATTCCGATCAAATGACTGATCGTTGATCAAGTCGCCCTCTCATGAAGCGACTTTCATGGGGGATTCACGGAGGCTTCACTCCTCGATATGGCACAACGCGTGTCGATAACTATGCAAATTATGACTAAGTGTCACAATTTATCTAAATATGGCAGGGAAGCTGTGACTGCTTGGGAGGCATCTCGCGGCCCTCCGCCAAGTCGGCGAGCACCCTCCCAACGGGCACCAGCCGGGGCCCCGCAAGAGTCCGCCCGCTCGCAGCGCCACTCCCCAGGAGCTCGTTCATGACCGACCATCACTCTGACGTGCCGCCACCAGCCGATCACGGGACCCATCGCCTCTGGTGGGGCGGGCTGCTGCGAGCTCTGGTCGCCGGACTGGTCCTGGTGGCCGGTCTCGCGCTGCCCGTGCTCGCCCCGCATTCCGCCCGCGCCGTGCCATCGGGCACCTACGCCTATGTCGCCAACTCCAACAACGGCACCGTGTCCGCGCTGGACACGGCGACGAACACGGTTGCGGCGACGATCTCCGTCGGTTCCGCTCCGGAAGGCGTGGCGGTGTCGCCTGACGGGACCCGGGTCTATGTCACCAACGCCACCAGCAACGACGTGTCGGTGATCGACACGGCCACCGACGCGGTGGTGGCCACCGTCACTGTCGGCAGCGCGCCGAACGGGGTGGCGGTGTCGCCGGACGGCACCCGTGTCTATGTCGCCAACACCGTCAGCGGAGATGTCTCGGTGATCGACACGGCGACGAACACGGTGGTGGCGACGATCGGCGTCGGCAATGCGCCGCTCGCCGTGGCGGTGTCACCGGATGGCACCCGCCTCTACGTCACCATCGCTGCCTTCTCCAGTGTGGCGGTGATCGACACGGCGACGAACGCGGTCGTCGTCTTCGTCAATGTCGGTTCCCTCCCTCTCGGAGTGGCGGTCTCGCCGGACGGCACCCGGGTCTATGTCACCAACAACTTCGACGACAACGTGTCGGTGATCGACACGTCCACCGACACGGTGGTGGCGACGATCGGCGTCGGCGACGCACCGCTCGGAGTGACGGTGTCGCCGGACGGCACTCGTGTCTATGTCGCCAACAACGGCGACGACAACGTGTCGGTGATCGACACGTCCACCGACACGGTGGTGGCCACCGTCCCCGTCGGTTCTGCTCCGCAGGACGTGGCGGTCTCGCCGGACGGCACCCGGGTCTATGTCACCAACGAGGGCACGGACAATGTGTCGGTGATCGACACGGCGACGAACACGGTGATCGACACGGCCGCCGTCGGCGACGGCCCGCACGGGGTGGCGATCGCGGTGGTAACCGCTCAGACGGCCTCCGCGTGGACGCTGCGGAAGGCGACGGCCGGGGGGACCTTCGTCACGGGTGGTCGGGCTTCGTACACCGTCACCGCCACCAACAGCGGTGACGGGGCCACCGACGGGTCGACCGTCACGGTCACCGACACGCTTCCGGCCGGGCTGACGGCGGTGATCCTGTCCGGTACGGGCTGGACCTGTGTCGTCGACACGCTCACCTGCACCCGGAGCGATGTCCTTGACGCGGGCGGGAGTTACCCGCCGATCAGCCTCACCGTGGACATCGCCGGGACGGCGCCCAGGCAGGTGACCAACACGTCCGCGGTCTCCGGTGGCGGCGCCGCGGACCCGGCCGCGGCCACGGCGACCTTCACCGTCCAGCCGGCGACTCCCAAGCCCGCCCCGAAGCCCGCCCCGAAGCCCGCCCCGAAGCCGAAGCCGAAGCCGCCGCACCATGACCGCCCGGACTACGGGCGGGACCGCCCCGGACCTCGCCAGCGGTAGTCGCAGCACACCGACGGCTGCTCCGCGCCGCCCCCATCCGGAAGTCCGGTGGGGGCGGCAGCCTGTGTGTCGGTAAGGGTGATGGAATGGCATGAACTGTCATGCTCTGTACCGTTCCGTCGGTATTCGGTGATGCCGACGCGGTGACCGCGTTTCCGAACCAGTGGGAGGCATTTCATGACTGTCCGTCATGTGGAGGTGTGTTCCGGCAGGGAGGGCGACCGCCTGCCCCTGGCGCCCCCACCGGATCGTGAGGTACGCCGACGAGGGCCGGACGGGTTGCTGCGTACGCTGGTGGCCGGTCTCGTGCTGGTGGCCGGGCTCGCTCTGCCCGTACTGGCCCCGCAGCCCGCCCACGCCGTGCCGCCCGGGACCTACGCATACGTCCCCAACTTCGGCTCGGACGACGTGTCGGTGGTCGACACGGCCGCGAACACCGTGACCACCGCGATCCCGGTCGGCGACGGACCGCACGGTGTGGCTGTGACTCCGGATGCCAGCCGCGTCTATGTCACCAACGCCATCGGCAACGACGTGTCCGTGATCGACACGGCTACGGACAGCGTCGTCGCCACCATCCCCGTGGGCGTCACCCCGTTCGGTGCGGCCGTCTCCCCGGACGGCAGCCGCGTCTACGTGACCAACGCCAACTCCAGCAGTGTCTCGGTGATCGACACCGCGACGAACACGGTCGTCGCCACCGTCGGGGTCGGGACCGGCCCCCAGGACGTGGTCGTCTCCCCGGACGGCAGCCGCGCCTACGCGAGCAACTCGATCTCCGACACCGTCTCGGTGATCGACACGAGCACCAACTCGGTCGTGGCCACCATCGGTGTCGTCGACTTCCCCGTCGGTGAGGCCATCACCCCGGACGGCACCAGTGTCTATGTCGCGGGCGGCAACTCGGACGACGTGTCGGTGATCGACACCGCGACGAACACCGTGGTCGCCACTATTCCCGTCGGTGACTTCCCCTATGGAGTGGCGGTGTCGCCGGACGGCAGCCGTGTCTATGTCACCAACCGCGACAGCGACGACGTGTCGGTGATCGACACGGCCACGAACACGGTGGTCGCCACGATCCCCGCGGGTGACGTGCCCTTCGGCGCCGCGGTGTCGCCGGACGGCACCCGTGTCTACGTCACCAACCGCGACAGTGACAACGTGTCGGTGATCGACGCGGCGACGAACACGGTGGTGGAC
>NZ_JBHXFA010000005.1:80997-97877 GCF_042724175.1 Streptomyces sp. NPDC127084 | reverse complement strand
GCACCGGTCGCACCTGTGGCGCCGGTCGGACCCGTGGCACCGGTCTCACCCGTCGAACCCGTCGCACCAGTCAGACCGGTCGCACCCGTCGCACCCGTCGGACCCGTCGCACCTGTGACACCGTCCGCACCCGTCAGACCAGTGGCACCGGTTGCACCCGTCGGCCCCGTCGCACCAGTCGCACCCGTCAGACCAGTCGCACCGGTCGCACCGGTCGCACCCGTGGCACCGGTTGCACCCGTCGGACCCGTAGCACCCGTCGGACCGGATGCCAGCGTGTAGCTGATGGTGACCTGGGAGGTCGCGGTGCCCGGGCCAGCTACGGCGCTCACGGCGCCCGAGGTCCTGAACGACGAACCTGCGCCACCACCAGCGCCGGAGGTGGTTGCGGCGCCGCCACCGCCCCCGAAGTATCCGCCGCCACCACCACCGCCGCCGACAGTGACGGTGGCACCGCCCGTGCCGCCGGAGGGGGTGGCAGCAGTGGTGTTGAAGGCAACGCCTGCGGTGCCCATAGTGCCGGCACCACCAGCTCCGCCACCGGAGTTGCCCCCGCCGCCGCCGCCCCCCAGGGTGCCGCTGAGGCCACTGCCGCCACCGCCGCCTCCGGCGGTCTGCGGGCTCGCACTACCGCCGGCGCCGCCGTTGCCGTTGCTGCTACCGCCCACGCCACCGGCTGTGTTGAATCCACCGCCCGGGGCCCCGGCTACGGTTCCCGCGCCCCCGGCGCCGGCACCGTTGCCGCCTCCACCGCCGCTGGAGCCGCCACCGCCGCCACCGCCCGCGACGACCAGAAGACCGGACACGGTACAACCGGGCCCGACAGGGCAGGTGGCGACGGTGCTCGCGCCGCCGCCACCACCACCGTCGAGAGCACCGTTGCCCCCAGCGCCGCCGCCGTTGAAGCCTCCGGTGATGGGGCCGCCTGTACCGCCGACCCGGACGTAGAGCGTGGATCCACCCACGGACACCGGGATGGTGGCTGTGACCAAGGCCCCGTTTCCCCCGACGGTGCCGGTAGCCGCGCCACCGCGAGCGCCGTTCGCGATGACGTCGACGCTCGAAACGCCGGGGGGGATGGTGAGGGACTCCTCGACACCCGTAAACGAGAAGACACAGGTGATCGTGGGCGTCCCCGTGCAGGTCGGCGCCGCGTACGCCGACCTCAGCGGTCCCCCCACGGTCAAGGACCCGGTCGACAGCACCAGAGCGATCGCGGAAACCAGTCGTTTCCCGAGCCCTCTGCCCCGGGCCACCCGGGACGGAACGGTCGCCCCTCTGACCACCGACCCAGCCACCCTGACATCGACCATCACAAAGAACCTCGACTACTTGAACGGTCCGGCCGCCACGCCATCCCCAAACATGGGGATATAACTACAAAGTGATATATGAGCACATAGCAAACTGGGCTGGGGACGCGCCGCTGGGAAGGCAAATGAGCCCAACCGGGTCCTGAGTCCGTCGCGACGGGTAGGACGGTGCCTGACGTGGTGAGGTGAACCGGCGGAGGAGCCGAGAAGGACCGCGTCATGCGGGGATCGGTTGGCGAGGGCGCTGCCTGGTGCTTTCCGAGGACTGCGAGACGGCCCTTAGCTGGGTTCCATTCCAGGGCTCGGCACCCACGCGAACGAGGTTTGGGAGGCCGTTGCGTCTTCCCGCCGCTACTTCCACTGCCGGTAAGGGTGGCCGCGGCCTGCTGGGGGTCGACAGCTGAGGGGCGGTCGGCTCCGGCGTGCGCGCATCATCACCTCACCACCCACGAGAGAGCCTGTGCGCCTCAGGGGAGCTTTCCTGTCACCCATTTGAACCATTGACGGTCTAACGGCGACGCAGGATCTTAAAGGGGTTCATCTTTGCGAATGCTGGCGATCGCGCGGGGAAACCGCAGATCACAAGTAGACCGCGCGGTCACACCTTCCCTCGGGCGACGACTCTCTCCATTTCGTTGCCACTGCCGCTGAACCAGCACGGCTGGAAAAGCCTGTCCTTGACCCTATCCCAACACTCTCGATGGCTAACCGCTCGACTACGTACAACGGACAGATCCAGGAGGCATTACAGTGCGAAAGAACGCTACCCCGCCAGGAGCGAAACGAACAAGAATGGCGGTCGCCATTTCGCTGACGGTCATGGCACTGCTCACCACACAGGGAACTGCGTGGGCGGACCCGCCGACCTTCGCGAGTCACGTCGACTACGCCACGGACGTGAGCCCGACGGCTGTGCTCGTAGCTGACCTCAACGAGGACGGCTTCGAGGATCAACTCACTGCCAATTCCGGTGCGGACACCCTGTCGGTTCTTCTGGGCAACGGCGACGGCACGTTCGACGCCAAGACCGACTACGCGACAGGTGACGGCCCCAACGGCATCGAAGTCGGCGATCTCGACGAGGACGGCAACCTCGATGTGGTGACGACCAACGCCGAGGCACACACCGTCTCCATCCTGCTGGGGAACGGAGACGGGACGTTGGGAACCAAGACAGACCACAGTACGGCACTGATGCCGTACAAGGCAGCGACAGGCGACCTCGACGAGGACGGCAATATCGATCTGGTGGTCACCGCTCTCGGCGCAGACGTTGTGTCCGTACTCCTCGGAAACGGCGACGGCACCCTCGACACCAAGGTCGACTACGCGACCGGAACCGTCCCGTACGACGTCCGGGTGAGTGACTTCGACGAGGACGCGAACGCCGACCTCGTGGTATCGAACTTCGGAGCCTCCACGGTCTCGGTGCTTCTCGGCAACGGCGACGGCACCCTCGACGCGAAGACCGACTACGCGACCGGCAGTGCGCCGAACCAGACCGTTGTCGGGGACTTCGACGAGGACAATAATGTCGACGTTGCGGTCGCCAACGTGGACGCAGCAACAGTCTCGGTGCTTCTCGGCAACGGCGACGGCACCCTCGACGCCAAGGCCGACTACGCCACGGGGATCACGCCGTTCGCGCTGGCCTCTGCCGACTTCGATGGGGACGGCAACGCCGATCTCGTGACGGCCAACGCCGTTGAGAGTACGGTTTCCGTACTGCCAGGCAACGGTGACGGGACCTTCGACACAGATACGGAATTCGACGTCGATACCGGACCGTTCGCAGTTGCGGTGGCCGACTTCGACGAAGAGGGCGCACCTGATGTGACAACCGCGAACATCGGGGCGAACACCGTGTCGGTCCTGCTCAACACAACGAGCTGACTTCCACTTCCCCTTGCCAGTGTTGCCGGCACTTACGGAGAAGGTCACAGCACAGTAGATCCACGAACCCGGCGACGTGATTCTGCGTCACTGACCGCAAGTCCAGCCCGCGGCCGGCCAGGGGGACGAACCGGTCCAGGTTGTGAGCGTACGTCTTGACCGTGTTCGGCGATTGCAGGCCACAGGCCAGTTGGCCAAGTAGTTCTCGATCGGCACGACGGGCACTGGCCGTCCCCGAGCAGGGTCGCGACTCGGCCTCCGAGTCCGGCATCGGCAGGCGTGGTACCCGCATGGAACCTTCCGTTCATCCGCGTTGGATGAACGGAAGGCAATCACCTCCAAGAGCGGGATTTATTGTCGGATGATGCGCGCACACCGTATTGACCGCCCCACCGATCTCGACGTGGTCCGTGAGTCCTATGACCGCGTAGCCGACAACTACGCCCATATGGTGGTGACGACGGGTTTCGGCGACATCCGTAGACATCCATGGCTCAAGGCGTCAATCGACGCCTTCGCTGACACTGTGAGCGGCCTTGGCCCGGTCCTCGACGTCGGCTGCGGACCCGGAACGGTGACGGCCTACCTTGCCGAACGCGGACTCGAGGTGTCCGGAGTCGATCTCTCTCCTCGCATGATCGAGAACGCGCGCCGCCTTCATCCGCAATGCCGCTTCAGCGTCGCCTCTGCCACCGATCTGGACCTCGGTGAAGCATCGCTCGGCGGCGTACTCGGGTGGTGGTCGCTGTTCAACCTCCCCCGTGACGTTCTTCCTCAGGTTCTCGCCCTGTTCGCGCGCGCCCTGAAGCCAGGCGGCCACTTCATCACCGCGACACATGTCGGCGACGAGGACGCGGTGCGTACCGAGGCCTACGGAGGTGTACCCGTTCGCTGGACGACGCACAAATGGCGGCCGGAACAGCTTGTGGACCTGATCGAGCAAGCTGGACTGCGTCCGGTCGCTGAACTTCGGCTCCCCGCAGATGAGCAAAGCGGGCCGGGTCTGGTCGTCATGGCCAAGCGTCCCGCCTGAGGACCATGTCGTGGAGGCGGCAACGGCGCGAGCCGGGCGAAGTACCTTCCTGCTGAGCCGGATGGCCGCGGCGTTGTCGTGTCGAATGAATCCAGCCAATACCGAGAGGCATGCGCCCGCACGCCCCCCCGAGAGCAGATATAGTGATCATATGGCCGGGCCGGTGCCTCCCCCCGTGGGTGCCGGCCCGGCTCATCCCATAGCTGTCGGAGGCCGTGAAGGTGCCAGAACGATGCCTACCGGTGTCATCGGGGCTTCACCGGGCACCGACCAGGTTGGCGACGTTCTCCGCGGTGGTCGGTAAGGCCGCGCGGAGCGACACCCCTTGGGTACCCCACAGCTTGTCGAGGGGTGCCGGGGCTCTTGCCGTTGCCGGTCGGCTGTCCGCGGGAATCATGCCCAACCGGAAGGTTTCGGCAGGTCCGCGTCGGCCACCGCACCTGGCCGCTGGGCTCATCGAGCACGGGCGGGTGCGGGAACACAGGACGCCACATCACCAACCGCGGCCGACTCCGATCTCCGCAGCCTCCCCGCACGGACCGGCTGTCCCAGGTGCCGCGTCCGGGATCGTGAAAAGCTGGAGTGACGTCAGCCGGTTCCCCCACCGTTCCGTCCCCTGCTCGGGGACATGCCCGTTTTCGTACTCGATGAGTGGCAGAACTCGGCCTGTACGCAACTCCCTTGGCTTGCGGGGCGACCGGGACGATGAGGCCGCCGGGTGGTGACACTTCGCGGTGGTTGCGTACGTGCAGCAAGAGTTGAACAGAGACGTGTTGACGGACCGGATGGCCATACCAGCCAGGAATGAGTTCGTCCGTTCCACATGGCGACGCCCAGAACGCGGGGTCGGCCAACCGTCCGTCGGCCGCTGTGCGTCTGTATCACCGTCCGGGGACCTGGATTCACACGTGCGACCGGATCACATTCGGCGCTGTACGCTGCGGAGATTGGCCATCGACTGAGTCATGTTTGAGAACTCCCACCACCACCCCGACACCGACGACCGCGCTCCCCGTCAGGAGCTCCGACCGCTGGACCGGAACGATCGGCGGCGGAGCGCCGACTCGCAGTGGACCTCGCTCAGGGAGCAGGTGGCGATCCTCTTCGCCACCTGGTCCATGACACGGCTGATCCGTCGCGACCTGGGGCTCTCCGGCGTTCGTGACATGCAGGGGCTCGTCGACGCGATCGCGGTGAAGCGCAACAAGCCGATCACTGTGACGGAGACACCTCTGCCGCCTGAGGTCTCGGCGTTCTGCGCGCGAGGGCAGGATCGCGACTTCATCGTGGTCGACTCGAACGCGAACGAGCTCACACGGCTCCACGCGGAGCTGCATGAGCTCTGGCATCTGTGGGAGGAGCATCCTGACGACGACGCGGCCGGTCAGCCGATGAGCGAGGCCACCGTGCGCCAGTTGCTGCCCGGGCTGAAGCCTGGCCCGGTGCTCCAGGTCCTTACTCGGTCGCACTACGACAGCGCCCATGAGCGGCGAGCCGAGGCGTTCGCCACCGTGATGCTCCAGCGGCACCTTCAGCTGCGGAATGACCAGAAGAGGACCGGTTTCCTCGCCTCGGCTCTCACGCACCGGAGGTCGGGTGTCTGAGCGTACTTCCACACTCGTGTATCTGATCATGGCGGGGGCGAGTCTTGCGATCGCCCTCTGGAAGGGCATGGCGCTGTTCCGCGATCCGACGCCCACCCTGAGCCTGATCACGACGAACTTCCTGTGTTCTACGGCCATCTACGTGATGGCCGCTCCCTCGGTGTATGTGGCGATTGGCGAAGCGACCGGCAACCCCAGCTTCGCGACCCTTCCGGTCTATATAGGCATCCTGGTCTGCTTCGCCCACCTCCATGTCCTCACCCTGCTGTGGAGCCCGATGCAGCAGACGAGTCCGGACGCTCTCCGTCGACGGGTGACGCAATGGGCGGCGTGCTACACCATGGCCGCGCTGCTGATGATCGCCACCTTCTGCGCGGCCGATCTGTCAGAGCCGGCGGATCCGCTCAAGTTCAACACCGACAACGCGGGCGATCCCGTCATCCTGCTTTTCCTGGCCGTCTTCCTGTCCACGCTGACGTGTTCGACCCTGAGCACCTTCAGGCAGTGCCGCAGGATACGGCTCGATGACCCGCGGCTGCAGCACGCCGTCCGTTCTTTCGGGATCGCGATGCTCTTCGTGTTCGGGTACGTGGTCTGCGGTGTTCCGGCGATCGCGTTCGCCGCCCTGGGCAGCCATGCCCTCGACGAGGTGGGTGTCTGGGGATCGTCCTTCGGTGTCCTGGGCACCCTGATCGCCAGTTACGGGTTGTGCGGCGCGGCCGTCAGCGCGTGGCTGAAGGAGCGACGCGACATCAGGGCGTTGCAGCCGTTGTGGGACATCGTGGTGGCTGGTGTCGATCCGGAGCTCGCTTTCAGTGCGACCAGTGCCCGGAGCCACCGGCTGGCGGCGAACGTGACGTTCAATCTCCACCGCAGGGTGATCGAGATCCTTGACGGTATGCGCGCTCTTCGCCCGTGGGTGAGGTCGGAACCCGTAGAGGCCGTGTACACCTTGCACGAGCGGTCACTCCAAGGGGACAACGGCCCCGGCCGACCGGTCCCGGAGCGGGAACTACGTGCCATGGCCACCGCTGCGGCCTTGCGTGACGCGGCTGAACGCCTCCAGGCCGCGCAACGCGAGGACGCCCTGCGCGGCGGGTCCAGGCGGCCTCAGCCACCTGACACACCGGCCCGACAGCTCCTTGGCGAGGACACACCGGCCGCGGACGAACGCGACCGTCTCCTGCACGTCGCACGAGTCCTGACGCATCCTCTGGTCACAGCGGCTCTGCGGGAGGTTCGAGGTGGTGGCATCGCCACCGCGAGGCGTGCCCGCAAAGCGTCGTAGCCCGTCGCGAACGACCGCTCGTCCAGTGCGCTCAGGTGTGCCGCGTTCGGGATGAACACCGCACGATAGTGTCCCCCGTGCCGCTGTCAGTGCGGGGGGCGGCAAGGCGCTCGGCGTGATTCGGCGTCGAGTCATGGGCACGTATGGGGGATTGTGTGCGACGAGCGGTCGTCTTGGGTGGGAGCTTCGCCGGGCTACTGGCTGCCCGCGTCCTCAGCGATCATGCCGACGAGGTCGTCATCGTCGAGCAGGACGGCCTGGTCGTGGACGGCGCGGCCCGCGGGGCTCCCCATCGGCAGCAACTCCATGCGTTGCTGTCGATGGGTCACATACAGCTGGAACGGTGGTTTCCCGGCATCACTGAGGAACTCGTCGGCGCCGGGGCCCGTCTGGGCACCGGGCCGGAGGTCCAGTTCTATATCGACGGGGTCCTGAAGCCGCCGCTGCCTGACCACCGGATGATGGGCGCAACGCGCACTCTGCTGGAGGGCCATGTACGCAGGCGCGTTCTGGCCCTCGCGAACGTCGTCCTCTGTCCCGGCCGGGCCGGTGATCTCGTGTTCGACGGAAGCCGGGTGTGTGGTGTGCGGTTCACGCCGGAGCACCCGCACAACGCCGCGGTCAGCGAAAGCATGGACGCGGACCTGGTCGTCGACGCGATGGGCCGGTCGAGTCGACTGGGGGCCTGGCTGGAGCGGAGAGGCTGGAGCGCACCGCCGCTGGACCGGATGAGGGTCGATCTCGGCTACGCCACAGCGGCCTTTCATCGTGGCGACGAGCTCCCGGACACGGTCATCGCTCACTCCGCCCCTGGACCGGCCAGCGGGTACCAGACAACTGTCTGTGAACCGGGCGCACTTGTCTCGGCGGAGGGGAACCGCTGGACCGTGGTGCTGGCCGGATACACGGACCACCGGCCCGGCCGTGATCCGGATGAGTTCCGTGCGCGCATGCGGCGGTGTGTCGCTCCGCTGCGTGAAGTCGCGGAGCGGTGCTCGATGGACGGGGATGTGCGCACATTTCACTTCCGCGAGAGCCAGCGGCGGAATTTCGCTCTCCTGAATCGGTTCCCGGGCGGGCTGGTAGCGGTGGGTGACTCGGTGGCGTCCGTGAATCCGATCTACGGGCAGGGCCTCACACTGGCCGCCCTGCAGGCTTCGGCGCTGTCCGCGTATCTGCGCAGCGGCACCCCGGTTCGTGAAGCCGCGTGGGGCTACTTCCGCAGGGCGGGTGTGGTGGTGAACGCGGCCTGGCAGGTGTCCGCGACTGCCGACCTCGCCCAGCCCCATGTGACGGGCCCGTACCCTCGCGGCTACCGGCTCATCCGCTGGGCGGGTGACAAGATCGCAGCGGCCTCCGTGATCGATCCGCTCGTCAACAGGGCTTTCATGGACGTGGTGCATATGCGCAGGCATCCGAGGACCCTCACCCGGCCGTCCCTCCTCCTTGACGTCGCGCGGGTCATGCTCGGCCGTTGAGCCCCGGTGGTCCTCCAGGCAGCCCATATCCCTACGAAGGAAGCGAGCCCGTCGTGCCAACGTGGTCCAGCACCCTCGACCAGGCAGGCATTACGCAGTCCCTGCTGCGCAGTGACTACACCGAGCAACGTCGGCTGGTAGCCCGCTTTGCCCGAGCCGAGTACGTAGCGGTGCGGCTGCTGCTACCCGCTTCGCTCGTCCCTGATGTCATCGCTGCGACCGCGTTCATGCACCACACCGACAATCTCATCGACCAAGGTCCCCTGGCGGAGCGTCTCGCGTCCCTCGTGGACTGGGACCAGCAGGTGCGCGCGACCCTGGACACCGGCTCGGCCGACGAGCCGGTACTTCGGGCTCTTGTCCACGCCGTCGGACGACACCCCCGACTGCGGGGCTGCGCGGAGGACTTCCTCGCGGGCGCCCCTGCGGAGGTGCGCTGGGAGGGCTTCGAGACTGAAGACGACTTTCAGCACTATGTCGACACGTATTCGCATCCCGCGTTCATGGTCATCGCCTGCCTGATCGGGCCCTCGTCGGAGCAGGACGCGTACACCAGCGGGTGCCGCGTGTTCATCGAGGCGAGCCAGCGGCTCGACTTCCTGGAAGACCTCGCCGAGGATCTGCGCGTCGGCCGCCTCGGCATTCCACGGACAGCGCTCGCGGAACGCGGCTTGTCACGCGCCGAGCTGGAGCAGGAGCCTGCCACCGACCGCGTGCGTGAACTTGTCCAGCACCAAGTGGCGTTGGTTCGCCCGCGCTTTGCGGCGTCGCGTCGTCTCGTAGAACTCGTTGAACCGCACAACAGGCCGTTCATAAGAGCACTGGTGTCTCTACAGGAGCTGCGATTGCGCAAGGTGGAGAGGGCTGGGCCCGCCCTGCTCCGAAAGCCTCCCAGCACACCGGTCGCCGGGGCTCTTCGCCTGCTGGCACGGGAATACCGCTCTGCCCGCATCATGAAGTAGGGCTGCTCCACACTGCTACCGGCCTCGGGGCACATCGGTACAGCGGTTGACGCTCATCCGCCGCTACAGCTTCACCGCCTCGCCCCGGCCGGTGGCAGCCTGGGGCCCTGCGCGACCCGGATGTCGCCGGGGACCGACCTGCGCCGCCCGCATGAGTCCCGTTCGGTGCGGCTCCACTTCCCGGGCGGGGCGCGGGACTTCGTCGACTTCCTCGACGGCCACTCGGCGGCGCACGCCCCCATGGACACCATCGCCTTTGAGCGCGAGGGCCCCCGGATGGCCGGGGTGATGGAGGTGGCCTTCCGCTGGTGCGGCTGCCCCGGGGAGCGGGTGCGGAGCTTCGCCAACAGCCGGCCCACCGTCGGCGGTACCCACGCGGTGGGATTCCGCGACGGGATGGCGGCCGCAGTCACCGCGTACGCGCGGGAGCAGGGGCTGCTGACACCTATGGACCCCGACTTTGACGCCGATCGGATCGGCGAGGGCCTGACGGCGGTCGTGTCGGTGAAGCTGGACCGTCCCGAGTTCGAGGGCTCCACGCGCGGCGTGCTGGGCAACTCCGAAGTACGCGACTGTGTCGGTCAGGCCGTCCAGGACCACCTCGGCAGGTGGCTGAAGGAAGACCCGGAGCGGGCCGCAGCCGTCATCGGCCAGATCGTCCAAAGTGCCCGCCGGGACTGACCAACAACGAACCGCCCTGCTGGTCCACAAAGAACGGTTGCCCGGCCTGGCGGGCCGCGCCCACAGGGCGGAAGGTCAGCGTGTCCTCGGCGCGGAGTCTTCACCGGCGTGTTCGGAGTCCGACCGAACGAGCCCCAGCATGCCCTGGATCAACGGAAGGATTCGGCGCCTGCTCTTGGGGGTGAGGGCGAGCATCGTGTCGGTGAGCTCGCGGACCTCCGGGTCGTCCCGTTCGGGAGCCGGCTGGTTCAGCGCGAAGGTGAGCGCCGCTCGCAGCTCCTCGCCCAGCCTGCCGGGCGTGGCATTGGCGGCGCTGCTGCGCATGGCCAGCTGTGTGATGCCCATACCTTTGAGCAAGGCTGTATGAGTCAGGCTGTCATGGACGGGTTGCAACGCCCTGCACAGGGCATCGCGGTCGTCGGCGGTGAAGAACCCGGGGGGAACCTGGAAGAACCGCTCCAGACCTCCGAGGACCTTGAGGCCCGGCATGCGCTCGCCTCTCAGCATGTAACCGACCTGCCCATGCGAGATACCCGCGCCGGCGGCGATCTCGTCGTGGCTGTACTGCTTCCCACCCGGCTTGAGGCGCGTCTCCCGCAGGAACACGAGCCGCTGCTGGAAGATCTCCGGCAGGCTTCTCGGCTCCGCCTCCCCTCCACGGAGCATCGCCCGCACCCGGTCAACGGGAATGCCCGTCCTGTATGAGATGTCGTCGAGCTCGATGACGTCGCTGTCCAGGCCCAGAAGCGCGAGTAGTTCGTCGATCGATGCAATGACCTGTGCGAGATCATCCGCCTGCGCTGCATCAGGGGCGGCATCCATGGCCGTACTGTCTCCTGGTTTGTGGGGCGGCGAGGACTGACCGCGCACGCGCGGCCGTTCCGAGGCTACCGGGCGTTAACAGCCAAGTCACGCACACCGCAACATTAGTGGTGGCTTCATCGCCACCGCACTCGGATCACGAAGAGCCAATTGACGTCCCCGCCACAATTGTTGACAACGCAGGTCCTGTGGAGCAGGATCTCTTACGTCGCAGATCGCCTGGCGGTGCCTCAAGAGGCCGCCGCCAGTAAGCGTCGGTCGGAGTTCGTTCACTCCGTCACCGATGCCGCAGACCGCGGTCGATTCTGAGGGAAGCCGTCACATCAGGCTACGGGGGTCTTGATGTGGCAGTCGAGGGCACACGACTCGACGGGCTCGTCAGGTCATCGCCCGCATCCGCGCCCGCCTGCATGCTCATGCAGGCCGGCGCCCGGACTTTCGCCGCGGCCCACCTGATCGGTGCGTCTACGTCCACCAGGCAGGCAGTCACTGGAACGCCGCTGGAGTGTCGGCTGCTTCAACGGCGCCTTCGAAGACAACGCACTACGTGAGACCGTGTGGACGGCTCCCGACCGGATTCGCATGACCACAGAGGGAGGCGCGGTCCACGAAGTGACCATCGCCCCAAGCGGCCGGCCCGACCTGGTTGTTCTCGTCGGCTAGGGGCTGGGCCCGTAAGTGGGTTTCCATGGTAGGTGGGTTCAGAGGAAGGCCAGCGGGACGTCTTTCGCGATGCAGAGCCGCAGGACGCCCGCAAGATGGCGAGCGTTGGCTGAGCCACCTACCTTCGGGAAGCTGGTGACGGTTCTGCGGCGCGAGGGTGCGGACGCGGTCCGCAAGGGCCGGCCGTGACGAGTATTTCGGCCATGACAAGGGTGACGTCGGACCGGCCTGTCCACTCTTACCCGGCGTACATCGCGACCGAGCCGAAAGTTTCCCTCCCATGCCAGCACAGCACTCCGGAGACCCGCTTGCCCTGGAACGGGCCGTCATCCGGATCATGGCGTCCGTACTCACGGCCGACGGCCTGACGGGCGCGGACAGCTTCTACGACCTTGGGGGCACCTCACTGCACGCCGTGCGGATCTGTAGCCGGCTACGCAGAGAGCTGGGCATCCTGATCGATCCTCAGGTGCTCTTCGACCACGACACGGTCGACGCCTTCTGCGCGTCCGTCATCGCCGCGTGGCGCGGCTCCCCCGGAGCATCGGCTCCTCCCGCCGCGGGCACCGTGCGGCGCCCGCGGGCAGCCGAGGAGTCGTCGCCACCAGCCGTCCGGACCGCGGCCGAGGCGCTCGACCCAGGTCTCATCCACGAGGCAGTGACGTACCAGGCGCTGATGCGGCCGGATGCCGTCGCCCTGGTCTGCGGGACCGAGCGGGTCAGCTACCGGCGGCTGGACGCGCTCGCCGACGCCTGTGCCCACGAGCTGATCGGCCTGGGTGTGCGGCCCGGGCATGTCGTGCCGGTCGTGCTGCCCCGCTCGCGGAACCTGGTCGTGGTGCTGCTCGCGATCCTCAAGTGCGGCGCCGCCTACGCGGCCCTGGACCACCGCTGGCCCTCGGAGCGGATCGCGGCAGTCACCGGGGCCCTCGACACCCCGGTCGTGGTCACCCGTACTCCGGGGCCCCGCAGCTGGGACCCGGATGCGTTCCGTCCGGATGAGGTGTCGACGGGGGGCGTCCGTGCGGACGTGCCCCGTACCGCGCCGGCCGCGGTGTTCTTCACTTCGGGCACCACGGGGACGCCCAAGGGCGTGGTCTCGCCGCACCGGGCCACCACCCGGCTCTTCGCACCGGACGGACTCTCCGGCTTCGGTCCGGGCCGGGTCATGCCTCAGGCGGCGCCCCCCTCCTGGGACGCGTTCAGCCTGGAGCTGTGGGGCATGCTCACCACCGGCGGCACCTCCGTGATCGTGGAGAGCGACTACTTGCTCCCGGACGGTCTGCTGGACCTGGTCAAGAACGAGGGCGTGGACACCCTGTGGCTCACCGCCAGCCTGTTCAACCTCTTCGTCGACGAGAACGTGGACTGCTTCAGCGGTCTGACCCAGGTCCTCACCGGTGGTGAACGCCTCTCTGCCGCGCACGCTCACGCCTTCCTGTCAGCCCACCCCGGCGTGGCCCTCGTCAACGGCTACGGTCCGGTCGAGAGCTGCGTCTTCGTCACCACGCACACCGTGACCGCTCGGGACTGCGGCCGCCCGGGCGGTGTCCCCGTCGGCAGTCCGGTTTCCGGTACCACCGTGCACGTCCTCGACGGGGACACGCCGCTGGAATCCGGCGCGGAGGGTGAGATCTGCGTGGCGGGGGCCGGCCTCGCGGAAGGCTATCTGGGCGACGAACAGGCCACGGCGGCCTGCTTCGTGACCCTCGCGATCGACGGTCGCCCGACCAGGCTGTACCGCACCGGCGACCGGGGGACACTCGACGAGGACGGGGTGCTGCACTTCCTGGGGCGCGCGGACCGGCAGGTGAAGATCGCCGGTCACCGTGTCGAGCCCGCCGAGACGGAAACCGCGGCCCGGCGGCTCCCGGCCGTGCGTGACTGCGCGGTGATCCCCGTGCCCGAGCGCGACGGCGGCGGATACACCCATCTGGCACTCTTCTACACCGCTGACGGCCCGGAAGGCGACAGCGGTCCGCAGACGGTACGCGCGTCCCTGGAGGCCGTACTTCCTCGCTATCTGGTCCCGACCGGTGTCCACCGGCGTCCGTCGCTCCCCCGCACCCTGAACGGCAAGCTCGACCACGCCGCTCTGCTGGCCGATCTCACCGCGGCCGCTCCGGGCACGGACGACGAGCGCGGCGTGGACGAAGCGTCCTCCTGCCTGCCCATGTCGTACGAGCAGGAGTCGATCTGGATCAACGACCAGATACAGGAGGGGACTTCGCGATACGTGGAGGCCTGGGTCAACCGGCTTCGCGGGCCCGTGGACGTCGGCGCCGTGCAAAGCGCTTTGAACGGCATCGTGGCCCGCCACGAAAGTCTGCGCAGCCGACTGCTCCTGGTGGAGGGCCGACCGGTCCAGCAGGTCGTCCCCCAGGCACCCGTACCGCTCGCCATCCGGCATGTCGTGGAGGCCGGTCTGAACACCGCGTTGCGCGAGGCCGTGTCCGAGCCCGTGGTGCTGTCCGACCCACCGCTGCTGAAGGCCACGTTGCTGCGTGTCGCCCAGGACGACGCCGTGCTCGCCGTCCGCGTGCACCACGCGGTGATCGACGGCTGGTGTTTCAGCCTGTTCGACCACGAGTTCGGCGAGCTCTACCGGATGGCGCTGGGCGAGGTCCGCCCTCCGCTGCCCGGACTCCCTCTCCAGTTCGGTCCGTACGCGGTCGCTCAGCGGGAGGAAGGCGAAGGCGCCCGGGCGCAAGCCCTGGCGTTCTGGAAGCACAGCCTCGCGGGCGCCCCCGAGGAATCGGCCTTCCCCACCGACCGTCCCCGACCGGCCGTGCTCGGCTCCGGCGGTGACCGGATCGAGTTCACCGTCGGCGCCGCGCTCGGCCAGGGCATCCGGAGACTGAGCCGCCGGCTGCGGACCACCCCGTTCTCGGTCATGGCCGCCGCGCTGGCCGTGCTGATCGGCCGGCACACCGGACAGGACGACGTGGTCATCGGCACTCCGGTATCCCGCCGGGACACCCCCGAGGTGGCCGGGATGATCGCCTGTCTGACCGACGTCATGCCGCTGCGGCTGCGCCCGGCCGCCCAGGTGCCCTTCCATGAACTCGTGGACAGCGCGAAGGAGTCGATCTGGTCGGCCGTGCGGCACAAGGACCTGCCGTACAGCCACCTGGTTCGCGAACTGGGCGTGGAGCGCACACTGGGCCGCTTCCCGCTGTTCCAGGTCGTCTTCGCCCTCGACGACGCTCCCGCTCCGCACCTCGATCTGCCGGGTGTGGACGCCGAACGGCTATACGTCCACTCCGGGTCCGCCAAGTACGACTCGTTCCTGCACATGATCCCCACCGGGGACGGCTACCGCGGTCTCTGGGAGTTCTCCACCGACCTGTTCGACACGGCCACCGTGCACCGGTTCGCCGCCCGCCTGCGCTCCCTGCTGGAAGACGTGGTCGCTGACCCCGGGCGACCGGTGTGGGATCTGGACATCCTTCCTCAAGAGGAGCGGGACCAGCTCACCCACTGGGCGCAGGACTGCAGGACAGTCGGAGCCGTCGGAGCCGTCGGAGCCGCCGAGGCTGCCGTTCCGGCGCACGAGGCGTTTCGGCGGCGAGCCCGGCAGCAGCCACGGGCCTCGGCGGTCCGCTGGCGGGGGCAGGACCTGTCGTACGGCGAACTGAACCGCCGGTCCGACGCTGTCGCCGCTCACCTGGTCGATCTGGGGCTGGAGCGCACCCCGGTCGCCATCTGCGTGGAGCGCTCTCCTGACCTGCCGGTGGCCGTGCTCGGGGTACTCAAAGCCGGTTGCGCGTACGTGCCCATCGACCCGGCCTATCCGGCCGACCGGATCAGCTTCATGGTCGAAGACAGCGGCGTGAGAACAGTGCTCACTCAGCGGGCCCTGGCCGACCGCGCGGCTCTCCCGGCGGGCGTCGGACGCTGCTTCCTGGACGACGTCCCCGACACGGAGCGCGTCGTCCGTACGGCCGTCACCGCCGACGACCTCGCCTGTCTGATCTACACCTCAGGCTCGACCGGCCGGCCCAAGGGCGTCGCCATGCCTCACGGACCGTTGGCCAACCTGCTGGACTGGCAGTCCCGCCGCTCCACGGCTGCCGCCGGCAGCCGCACGCTGCAGTTCACCTCCCTCAGCTTCGACGTCGCCTTCCAGGAACTCTTCAGCACCTGGTCCACCGGTGGCACGCTGGTGCTGGTGGACGACGAGACCCGCAAGGACCCCGAGCGGCTGCTCGATCTCATCGAGGCCGAGCGCGTCCAGCGCCTGTTCCTGCCCTTTGTGGCGCTCCAGCAGCTGGTGGAACACGCCTGCGCCACCGACCGCCGGTGCCCTTCCCTCACCGAGATAGTCACCGCGGGCGAGCAGTTGCAGACGACTCCGGCTCTGCGCCGGTTCTTCTCCGCGCTGTGCACGGCCACCCTGGACAACCAGTACGGGCCGTCGGAAACCCATGTGGTCACCGCCGGGATGCTGACCGGTGATCCATACGCCTGGCCTGAACTGCCTTCCATAGGACGGCCCGTCGGCGCAGCGCGCATACGGCTGCTCGACGGACGGCTGCGGCCGGTCCCTGTCGGTGCGGTGGGCGAGCTGTGCGTGGCGGGCCCGGTAATGGCCCGGGGCTATGTGGGCCGACCGGAGCTGACCGGGGAGAAGTTCGTCCGGACCACCGAAGGCAGGCTGTACCGGACGGGGGACCTGGCGCGGTTCCTGCCGGACGGCCGTATCCAGTGGCTGGGCCGCGGCGACGACCAAGTCAAGATCCGTGGCCACCGGGTGGAGACCGGCGAGGTGGAAGCGGCCCTGCGGACCGTGCCCGGCGTCGCGGACGCCGTAGTGGTGGCGCACGATCAGGGGCCCGGCGCGGGCAGGCGCCTGATCGCCTACTACCTCGCCGGTTCCGACGCCCCGGCGGCGGACGCCCTCGCCTCGGCGCTGCGCCGAGGCTTGCCCGACTACATGGTCCCCGCCCGCTGCATCCTGCTGGATGCCTTCCCTCTGACGTCCAGCGGCAAGGTCGACCGCAAGGCCCTGGCCACCCGGCCGCCCGCGGACCCGGCCGGCCGGGCGGAGTCGCCCCCGCGGGCCCGCGCCCCGCCGGGCCGGCGGGTCGCCCCGCAGAGGGGCAGGGGGGGGGTGCGCGAGGGGGTACTCTGGGGCGCGGCG
>NZ_JBHXFA010000005.1:73678-80987 GCF_042724175.1 Streptomyces sp. NPDC127084 | reverse complement strand
GGCCCCAGTCTGCTCGGGCCGTCGCATGCCGGGAACCGTCCCGGACGCCGCGCGCTCAACGCCCCGCTCCCCGCGCTGCTTCCCCGGCCCTGCCCGGCACCGCCCTGGAGAGGAGGATCGCCCTCATCTGGTCCGGGCTGCTGAGCCTCGACGGGATCGGCGTCGAGGACGACTTCTTCGCACTCGGCGGCAACTCCCTGCTCGCCACCCGCCTGGTCCTGGCAATGCGTACGGAACTGGGGGCGTCTCTCCCGCTGCGGGCGGTATTCACCACACCGACCGTTTCCGGCCTCGCGCTCCTTCTCGGTGGCACCGTTCCGACCTGCCCGGCCGCACCGGACCTGTCCGCAGAAGTGCGGCTGGACGGCGTCATCGGCCCGGCCGCTGACATCACCACTGCGGCCGAAGCGCCCCGGAACGTCCTGCTCACGGGAGCCACCGGGTTCCTGGGCGCCTTCATGCTGCGTGACCTTCTGCACCGTACCCAAGCCACCGTGCACTGCCTGGTCCGCGGACGCGGCCAGGCACACGCCGCTGAACGGCTGCGTGCCGTCCTGGAGTCGTACGGTCTGTGGGACCGGGTGGCGCGGGAGCGGATCACCGTACTGGCCGGCGACCTCGCGGAACCTCGTCTGGGCCTTTCGGAGCCGGACTTCGACCGTCTCGCACACACGATGGACGCGGTCTACCATCCCGGGGCCGCGGTCAACCTGGTTTTCTCCTACGCCCAGTTGCGCGACGCCAACGTCCGGGGAACCGAAGAGGTCCTGCGGCTGGCAGCCCTGTACCGCACGGTGCCGGTCCACCACGTCTCCACCGTCGGCGTGTTCCCCTGCGACGAGCCCGGGCGGGTCATCGACGCCGGGGATCCGACCGGACCGGCCACCGCGCTGGAGCACGGGTACACCCAGAGCAAGTGGGTGGCCGAGGGACTGATCGAGCAGGCCCGCGCGCGAGGGCTGCCCGTTTCCGTCTACCGGCCCACCCGGATCATCGGGGACTCGGTGACGGGCGCCTGCCAGACCGGCGACTTCATGTGGCTGATCCTCAAGGCATGCGTCCAGGCACAGGCAGCGCCCGCCGGGGTGGAGACCGCGTTCGACCTGGCCCCGGTGGACTACGTCAGCGGGGCCATCGTCGCGCTCTCCCAGCAGGCGCGGGCCGCATCGGGCACCTTCCACCTGGCCGCCGGACGGCTGACCCGCCTCGACACGGCCGTGGACTGGCTGCGGCGGGCCGGCTACCACATCGCGGACCTCGGTCCGTCGGCTTGGCTGGACCGTATCCAGGCAGACCCCGGCAACGCGGCCTTCCCGCTGCTGAGCACCATGGCGGCGGAGACCGAAGGGGCGGGTTCCGAGGGAGGGCTCGTCTTCGACACGACTGCCACTCAGCGCGTCCTGGAGGGTACCGGAATCGACTGCCCGGTGGTGGACGGGGAGTTGTTCAGGGTCTATGTGGACTACTTCATCCGGTCCGGGTTCCTGCCCGCTCCTGACGGTCCGCGCGTTCGTGGAACGCAGCGGAAAACCACGCTGGGTGAGTCGGCGCCGTGACAATTGAGGTGGCCTGAGACGCGCGAACGCGTGCCCCGCAGCCCGGGCCCTCTTCCCGTGCCGCGGGGCCGGAACGCACTTCTCGCCACCTGGCACAGCACGAGCGGTAGGAGGCACGGCTGAGGGCCACCCATGGCAACCCCCGCGGCAGGCCGACGTGGTGGAACGACCGTCCCGGCTCGGGGATCGGCTGTACCCTCACCGCGTCGGCCGGCTCCGCGAGGCAGTGGACGCCCATTCCTGTCGGACCGGGTGCCCCGGTCCTCCCGGCGGCAGCAGTCTCCATGGGAGTTCCGCCGCCGGATCCGCACCCGCGCCGTGGCCGACCGCCTCATCGGGCGGCTCGTGTGTCCACTTCTGTCGCGCTGTTGGCACGTCCCCAAGGCCGTGATACGGCTGAAGTCCGGCCGGTGGTCCTGTCAAATGACCGTTCGTGCAATTCCTTTGCCCTTTTCGACAAGAAGAACGTTCTCCGGCCGATTGCAGGTGTGACGGCTGATACTGTGCGCTTGTTTTCCTTCAGCCAGGGACCCCCACTCCTGAAAGCCTTGAACCCCCCATGAACGAAATAGCTGTCGACACAACCGAGAACGCCTTCCTTCCCGGCGGCCGGCGCCGGCATCGCAAGCCCAGACAGAACAGCACCGGAAGTGGACTGCACCGGGCACTCGTCCTCGCGATGGCTGTGCCCATGGCGTCCGCAGCCCTGGCCGGCCCCGCCGCCTTCGCTGCCGAAAAGAGTGGCAGCGCGACGGCAAAGTCCTACGGGCTGGATCCCGACGACCAGCAGATCGCCAAGAACCTGGAGTCGCGCGTACACGACGCGCGGCTCGGCTCCAACGTGAGCGGCGTGGTCATCGACGCGGACTCGGACACCACCGTCTGGGGTCACAACGCGTCGACCGCGCTCATGCCGGCGTCCAACGCGAAGCTCGCCACGGCGACGGCGGCGCTGACCGTACTCGGCCCGGATCACCGATTCAGCACCAACGTGGTCTACGGCAACGGCACCCTGACCCTGGTCGGCGGTGGTGACCGCACCCTGACCACCGCCGACCTCACCGAATTGGCGAATGCCGCGGTCGCCGGGCTCAAGGCCGCCGGGCTGACCACCGTGAAGGTCGCCGTCGATGACAGCCTGTTTCCTGAGCCGACCCTGGCCGACGGCTGGAAGGACGGCTACTACCCGGACACCGTGGCTCCGGTCCGCGCACTGGTCGTCGACAAGCACGCCGTCCAGGACACCTCCATCGACGCCGGGCAGGTCTTCGCCAAGCGGCTCACCGCGGCGGGCATCACTGTCTCAGGCGACGTCACCCGCGCCACCGCGGACGAGAAGGACGTGCCTGTCGCCCGGCACACATCGGCGCCGCTGTCGGACATCGTCCGGTCGATGCTCAAGCTCAGCGACAACAACGTCGCCGAGACCCTGCTGCGGATGAGCGCGATCGGCGCCGGCCACCCCGCGACCTTCGAGGGCGGCACCGAGGTCGTGCGCCAGGTGCTGAGCGGGGTGTACGGCGTCTCGCTCGACAACTTCCAGCTCCACGACGGCAGCGGTCTGTCCCGGAACGACCGCATCCCGGCCGCCACTCTCGCGCAGATCCTCGAACTGCTGACGCAGCCCCGCTATGCGCACACGCTCGGCTCCATCCTCGACGGCCTGCCTGTCTCCGGCGAAGCGGGCAGCACACTCGGCCCGGAGTTCGGCCGATTCGACGGCGAGAACTCCAAATGCGCGGTGGGCAAGGTCCACGCGAAGACGGGGACCCTCACCGGCGCCATCGCGCTCAGCGGGCTGACCCGGGGCAAGGACGGCGAGTGGAAGGTGTTCTCATTCGTCGAGAACGGCGCCACGGCCGAGCAGAACGCCACCAAGGACGCCATGGACGACCTCGCGGCGACCGTCAACGGCTGCTACGCCTAGGTTGCGCCCCTTCGCGCGCGGAAGGGTGACTGGTGCACCCTGACGCGGGCTTCCCCTGTGGCGTTGGTCAAGGACCGGCGTCCGCACATGTCACGCACGCCGACCGGCTGGAAGACCTCGACGGACTTCGAGCCGGTCGGCGCACTCCTTCAGGGCGGCATCGCGGGCCGGGACGGATGCCCCCGGACGCCCTCCCCCGCGGAAGGACCCCGCGCGGCCGTGGTGCTAGTGTGCGCACGCCTCGACCCGACGCATGACCGAGCCTGGAGAGCACCCGCACATGGCCAGCCCCCCGGGCTCCTTCTCGTCCGCAGCCGCCTACGCCGACAGCGTGGTGCGCGCGGCGGCCCCCTTCCGATGGAGCGAGCTGGAGTCCAGCGCCTTCTCACGGCTCCCGGACCTGCACGAAGTGGTCGCGGCGGCGGGGGCCGATCTCGACCGGACCAGGAACGGGATGGACCACGCGCGGGACGCGGGTTGGCTTCTGGTCCTCTTCGCACCGCTCGCCCTGCCCCTGCTGGTGATCCTGGCCGTGAAGTACGGGGAGACCGAGCTCTGGTTGTCCGGCATCGCCGGCCTGATCTCCGCGGCCCACATCGCGCTGCGCGCCGCGGAGTGGCGGCGGACACGGGCCGGTGGGCCGCGGGCGACACCGCAAGAGGTGGTGCTCGCCGTCTTCGAGGCGGTGTTCGCCGCGGTGTCCGCCGGATTGGTCGCGGTCGCCGCCACGATGGCAGCGTCACCGTGGCGCTGGCTCCTCTGCGCCGGCCTGGCATCCGTGGTCGCAGTGTGCCTGGTGAGTGTTCGCGTGGCCAAGCAGGCGGCGGAGCGCGGCGTCCCGACCTCGCGGCGACCGGCCTTCGAGGAAGTCGTCTCTCTCGTGGCCGAGATGAGCGAACAGGATCGTGCGGCCGTACGCGACGATCTGGACCTCGCCCTGGAACGGCTCGCCGAGGCGGGTGTGATCAGCGGGGCGCAGCTCGCCGAGGCGCACCGCTCACCGCTGGGTAGTCTCGCGCGTCGGCTGTGGGCGTGGGAACGGTCTCCGGCCCGTCAGACGCGATAGGACCGGGAGCGAGCAGGCGCCCCCGGTTCCCTCCCGGTCGTCGGCGGTGGGGTGCGCGGTTCGCAGTGGGCCCGGTCTACTCGGATCGTGTCTGCTCGGTGCGGAGCTCGTCGAGTTGTTCCGCGAGAGCCTTCGTCTCCGCGATCAGGTGCTCGCGCGCGTCCTCCTGCGACCGGCCGCCCTCGTTCTTGAAGTCCTCGCTGAAGTGCGGTTGGAGCTGGGTCCACCAGCCGTAGTCGAGCATCGCCCAGGCTTGCGGGCACAGCGGTGCGCGGGTCTTCGGCAGGTATCCGGCGCCGACCAGCGGTGCGGAGTACTTCCCGGGATCGCTTCCTTCGAGGTAGCAGAGGAAGTTGAAGACGCGTTGCTGCGTGACGGGGTGATCGCTGGAGTAGCCTTCCAGCGTCAGTTCACCCTCCTCGCGGGCGAGCTCGTCGAAGAGCAGGGCGGTTGCCAGGGAGGGGCCCGGGCCCACCTCGTTGACGGTGTAGAAGGAGGCGAAACCGTCGGCGGCGTCCTCCTCGAGACCGAGGTTGGCCAGCAGGAGTTGGCGTTGCAGCGCGTGGCCCATCTCGTGACCGAAGATGAACTGCGTCGACTGCGCGGTGAGGTCGTCGGCGTTGTAGTCGGCCTCCGGAAGCAGGGCGGGGCGCTTGACCGTCTTGGTCACTTTCCTGAGGACGTCATGGATCTGCGTCAGGAACCGCGGGGGGATGTAGATCGTCTGCCCGTCGGGCTGGGTGACCGCGTCCGTGACTCCGGGTGGTACCCGGGGCGTGACCTTCACGGTCAGGTCGTGGGGAAGTGCGATGGCCTTGCTCACCCAGCCGGCGACCTGTTCGAGGACACCGGACTCGCGGACCACGGCCACTACCTGCCGGTCTTCGGGTGGGCTCGCGGCGTCCTGGTAGACGATTGTGACCTTGCCGTCCGTGGCGGCTTCGTCCTCACCACCGCACGCCGGGACCGTCAGGCCGGTGACGAGCAGTGCGCAGGTGAGGCCGATGGCGGAGTTGGCAGTGCGTAGCACCCTTGGTCAGCTCTCTTCCGTGTCGGAATCGTCTCAGTGGTGTCCCACGAACATGCGGCTGATCCTCTTGCGGAACAGCAGGACGAGCAGGCCGACCAGCACCGCCACCGCGACCTCGGCGAAGACGAACGGGCGGCTGTTCAGGTTGGCGCCGGCGAGGGAGGCGAGCGAGGTGGCGCAGTCACCCGCGGTCACCGCCAGGAACCACACGCCCATCATCTGGCTGCCGTACTTCTCCGGAGCAAGCTTGGTGGTGACGGAGAGCCCGACCGGTGACAGGCACAACTCAGCGACCGTCTGCACCAGATAGATGGAGACCAGCCACATCGGCGAGACCAGGTTGCCGCCTGACGCCGCTGTCAGCGCCGGAAGGAAGACGGCGAAGGACAGTCCGATCAGGATCAGTCCCAGGCCGAACTTGGCGGGTGTGGAGGGTTCCCTGCGGTCTCTGGCGAGCCACTGCCACAACCCGGCGAAGACCGGGCCCAGGGCGATGATGAACAGGGGGTTGAGCGACTGGAACCAGCTGGAGGGGAAGTCGATCCCGGCGAGCTCGGTGTCGGTGTCGCGGTCCGCGAAGATATTGAGGGTGGAGCCGCCCTGGTCGTAGATCATCCAGAAGACCGCGGCGGCGACGAACAGCCACACGTACGCCGTCATCCGCTGTCGCTCCGGGAGGGTCAGGTCCGGGTCCCGTCGGATGCGGATCAGCGTCCATGCGGGGAACACCAGGCCGATGACGGTGAGCGGGACGACCACCCAGTCGATGGTGTAGTGGCCCGAGAGACCGAGCACGGCGTAGAGGACCACGGGGACCAGCAGCCAGAGCAGTCCCTTCTTCACCAGGGCGGCCCGATGTGCCGGGTCCATGGGCGCCGGAACGATATCGCTGTGCGGGCTCAACCAGCGGCGTCCGACGAGGTACTGCACCAGGCCGATGGCCATGCCCACGCCGGCGACCGCGAAGCCGAGGTGGTAGCTCACCTTCTGGCCGATGGTGCCGATGACCAGGGGCGCGAAGAAGGCACCGAGATTGATGCCCACGTAGAAGATGGTGAAGGCGCTGTCGCGGCGCCATTCGAGGGGTCCTACGTAGAGGTGGCCCACCATGGTGGAGATATTGGCCTTGACGAGGCCGGAGCCGATGGCGACGAGGAAGAGTCCGGCGAAGAAGAACCCCTCGGTGGGCACGGCGAGGAGGAAGTGGCCCGTCATGATGATGACGCAGGCGACGGTCACCGACTTCCGCGGGCCGAGGAATCGGTCGGATACCCAGCCGCCGGGGAGGGTCAGCAGATAGACCATCGCGAGATAGACGCTGAAGATGGCGATGGCGGTGTTCTCCGGGAAACCGAGGCCGCCTTCGCTCACCGGTGCGGCGAGATAGACCGCGAGCAGGGCTCGCATGCCGTAATAGCTGAAGCGCTCCCACATCTCGGTCAGGAAGAGTGTGGAGAGGCCGCATGGATGCCCGAAGAAGGTACGACCGGGCGTCGGGACCGCCTCGGATGTGTCGATCATGGGCCTTCACCGTCCACCGGTTGCTCTGTCCGGCATTCTGACGGTGGCCCAGCTCGGAGGGTTCGTTCCGGGCCCCGGACCCGCGCACAGTCCCCTGACCGGCGCACAAACCCGGACCAGTGGAAGGGGGGGCCGCCCCCCCCGGGGGCCGCGCGCCCAAAAAAAACACCCAGTGGGGCGGGGGGGGGGGGGGGGGCGGACGAGGGGGT